>CBDUPU010000055.1:0-11883 GCA_965369185.1 uncultured Rhodospirillales bacterium | reverse complement strand
CGATCGCGATGAACGAAGGCCTGCGCTTCGCTATCCGTGAAGGCGGCCGTACCGTCGGCGCCGGCGTTGTCTCCAAGATCATTGAGTAAGCTCTGATCTTTACAGAATTTGAAAAGCCCCGCTTCGGCGGGGCTTTTTTTATCGTCAGGTTTTTATGACCGGTATTGCTCCAAAAGACCTTCCAGCTTTTGCAGCAGCGGTTCCGCTTCGTCACGAAACGCGCTGCGCTTACTTTCATCAATGCCGCGGCCGGCTTTTTCTATCAACCCGGTTATACGGTCCTGAAACGCGGCGAGATTGCGGTATTGCCTCAGTTGCCCTTCATTCGCCTGACGCAGCCGGTGGAGGAAAACATGCATCAGCGCCTGTACGGCTTTATCCTCGATCTGACTGATCTTTCGCTCAAGGTCCGGCGCTGAAATGACTGTCACGGTCGTATCAATAACGGCGCGCACCATCGCGGATCGCTCCTGCTGTTCGATCAGCGCCATTTCTCCAAAAATTTCACCGGGGCCGAGCTCGTTGATGCGGACGGTATGGTGGCCGTCACGCATCAGAATTTCGACCCGTCCTTTTTCTATGAAATAAGCGTGATAACCGTTACAGCCCTGTTCGATGATGGTTTGTCCCCTGTAAAATATTTCCCGGTTCAAAATGCGGGGCAAATGCGGCTGGAGGCTCTGTCGCGGGTCAAGTTCGGTGTACATACTGTTACCTTTAAGGTTCGTGGTTGCTGCGTTTTTCTTTGCCCCGCTTTCCCTTAGTATAACAGCGCCCCTGTCTGGTAACTGTGATTGCGTGCACAATAGAGCCAATAAGCGTGAAATTCGTTTCAACCTTGCATAAAAATCATCGCGATCACGCCGGATTTGGCGCCGCCTTTACAATTTTCTCTGGCTTTTAGCGCCTAACTTCATTAAAACATCTGTGAACTTAGGCTTAGGGGTATAGCTCAGTTGGTAGAGCGGCGGTCTCCAAAACCGCAGGCCGGGGGTTCGAGTCCCTCTGCCCCTGCCATTCAGTCCACGATCTCCCGATATTTCAGAATTCACGCCCGCAAGCTGCGCTAGCCGGGAAAAGCTAGGCGGTTTTGCCGCGTGCAGGATAATCAGGATGTTATGGTCTTGTCATGCGGTCGTCATTGCCTATGCTGATTTTCTCAAGTGACTAGCCTGCCGGGGTGTTTGGGGTTCCAAAAGGTTTGCGGGCGAAGTAAACGACAGGAGTTTGCCGGTTTCGGTGTTTCGGTCCACCAGCCGTCTTGCGCGCAATTTGCGGAAGGTTTCTAACGGGCCGATCTGGTCGGCCAGCTCTATTAGCAGGCCGTTTTGCGGGTCGCCGGTTGAAACGAACAGAAAGTTGTTATGTCTGGCCAGAATTTGGCCCGGCTGGCCAGAAGGGGTGGTGAGGGGGATTGGCTGTGCTGAAGCCACGGTCATCTTTTTACCGCCATGCATAATATAACAAGGCACGAAGCCATTGACGGCGCGGAAGTTGCGGTAAATGTCGGCGGCAGGGAGTTCCCAGTCTATCGCGCCATCTTCGCCGCGCGGCCCGCGGAAATAGCTTGATTGTGTGGTGTCCTGTTTTACTGGCTGTAATTCATTTTTTTCCAGCGCATCCAGCAGGCCGCCGAGCGTTTGTTTCGCGGCAAGTATGCATTTTACCTGAATGCTTGCCGGGGTGTCATGCGGTGACAGGGCGATTTTATGTTGCAACAATATGTCGCCGGCATCGACTTTTTCATTCACCAGATGATAGGTAATTCCCGTTGCAGGCTCCGCCTGCTTGATGACGGACGACCATGGGTTCGGGCCTTTATGCCGGGGCAGCAGCGCCGCATGACAGTTAACACAGGCTATTTTGGCTAGCTCGATGGTCTCCTTGCGCAGAATTTCGCCCCAGGAGCTTATTAAAATGACATCGGGTGCCAGCTCTTTGACTTTGCGACGAAAATCTTCGCTGTTTGCGCCTTTGGTGCTAATCACCGGAATATTGTTTTTTCTGACGAGAAAATCAGTCGTGTCCGGGCTTAAGGCTTGTCTGATTTTGCTTTTGAGCTTTTTAGGCCCCTTTCGATCTATTTTATGGGCGACCCCGACCAGCTGATGCTTTGAAGCCAAAAGGGCTTCGATCATGGCCGTTCCCATCTCCATATCGCCAATAAAAACAACTTTCAGCATTAAAAATACCTCCCTCTATAAAAATGTTTACTGGGAGATAGGGCGCTTTTATTGAAAGTGTAGTCCGACCATGAAAAAAATATTGTCTTTGTCGTTGTAACTATTGCTAAACGCATTTCGAATGGGCGTGTATGGACAAGCTGTACGTTACATTTTTTGCCGCCCTTATTACCGTATCTTTTATATGGTTAAGCGCGGTGCATGCGCAAAATGTGACAAATTGGCAGCAGGAATGGCCGCGTACTGATTTTAGCAAAAGCGCCATTGAGTTTTCTGAAATCATTTCCGGCGGTCCGCCGAAAGACGGCATTCCGGCGATTGACAGGCCGCAATTCAGGCCTGTTGGCTCGGTGACTGATCTTGGCGATCAGGAGCCTGTTATCACACTTAAAGTGGGTGATGAGGCAAAGGCCTATCCCTTGCGCATCTTGATGTGGCACGAAATCGCCAATGATAATATCGGGGGCGTACCGGTCACGGTGACGTATTGCCCGCTTTGCAATGCCGCGGCGGTATTTGATCGCCGTGTTGACGGCAAGATTCTCGATTTTGGCGTGTCCGGCAAGCTGCGCCATTCGGACATGATTATGTATGACCGCCAAACTGAAAGCTGGTGGCAACAATTTACCGGCAAGGGCATTGTCGGTGAAATGACCAATGTCGAACTGAAACGTCTGCCGGCGCGTGTTATTCCGTTCTTTGCTTTTAAAGCCAGCCATCCGGACGGAAAGGTGTTGATCGCGGAAAACCCCGACGCGCGCCGTTATGGGCAAAATCCCTACGTAAAATATGATAGCGCTGATAACCCGTTTCTTTACCGTGGCCGTTATGACGGGCCGGGCTCGCCCTTATCCTATGTCGTTTCTGTTGAAAAAGACGCGTGGCTTTTGGAGGACATAAGGGCGGCCGGCACCATTGCCCATCAAGATTTGCAGATCGAGTGGCGGGAGGGCATGAACTCGGCGCTGGATGCTGCTCGTATCGAGAGAGGTCGTGATATTGGCTTCGTCACGGTACAGCGCGAGGGTGATAATGGCGTACTAGAAGACATCCCGTATGACACGACCTTTGCCTTTGCGTTCAAGGCGTTCCACCCTGAAGGTACAATCCACCGCGTGACAGCAGAGTAACCGCCGAATTTCAAGGCTTGAAGGATTTAAGCACGATTTTGGGTTTGCAGGCCTTTGAAAAACAGGCTGATCAGGACGGGCGCTTTCTCTGTAATAGCAAAGCTTTCCGGGTTGGTCAGATATTCGATCACAATGCCTTTCATATAACAGGATATGGCGAGCGTCAGTGTCGCAGGGTCAGAGTCTTCCGGCAGAATTCCCAGCCGGCGCGCCCGCTCGAAATATAATGACAGCAACTGCAGTTTTTTCGCTTTTTCGGCGTCATGCTGTTCTTTCAGCGGCGCAAGTTCGTCTGTGTAATTGCAGCGAATAAGAAAGAGTGTGAGGATTTTCCGCTTTTGTACATTCTCGTCCAGCTCCACCAGCATATTGATGCATAAATCCCTGATCTGTTCCAGCGGTTGCGGATGATCTTTTTTGATGTCCTGTAAAATCAGGTCAGCCAGGGGCTGGTGCAGCTTTTGGTGAAGCGCTTCGAAAATCTCGGTTTTGTTTTTGAAATGCCAGTAAATAGCGCCGCGCGTGACGTCCGCGGCCTTGGCTATTTCTGCCAGAGACGTCTTTTCGATCCCCTGCTGCGAAAAAATTTCAACAGCGGCGTTAAGGATGCTTTCTCTGGTTTTTTCGGCGTCTTCTTTCGTCCTGCGCATCGTAAATTAGCTTTGTTTAATCTTGACATTATACATACGCGAATGTATGTATAATAAATAATCATATAAACGGCCTCTGTCCAGTTTTAAAGATCTGCGGTTCCTTAGTGCTAGCCAGAGATAAATAGGGAATTGTTTACCCATTATGGGCGTAGGCAATCCGTTAGGAAAGTGAAAATCACAAAATGAAAAAGCGCGTTTTCATCTTATCTGCGTTTCTGTTGCTGGTCATGGGCGGAGGCCTGTATTACTTCTTGCCGCATAAAGGGGGCGATAAGGGCGCGGCAAATGCCACGGAAATGCGCGCTGCTGCGCCGCCGCCTGCCGTATCGGTCGTTACGCTGGCAGAACAAAAAATTCTATTTTCCCACACGCTGCCCGGCCGTGTTTCCGCCTATCGTCAGTCGCAAGTGCGCCCGCAGGTGAACGGCATTATTACAAAACGCCTGTTTGAAGAAGGCCAGACGGTTGAACAGGGGCAGCAGCTATACCAGATTGACGATGCGCGCTATCTGGCGGCACTCAATAGTGCGATTGCCGACCTCAAAAGCGCCGAGGCCAATGTAAAGGCGGTGGAATCGCGCGCAAAACGTTATGAGGATCTGGTCAAAATCGATGCGGTCAGCCAGCAGGAATATGACGATATCCGCGCCCAGCTTGATCAGGCGAAAGCCGCAATCGCGGTGGCGCAGGCCGCTGTCGATATGGCGCAGGTCAACCTTGATTACACCAAGGTTTATGCGCCGATTTCCGGGCGCATCGGCCGTTCTGTTGTAACTGAAGGTGCGCTGGTAACGGCCAACCAGGCACAGCATCTCGCCGTCATTACCCAGCTCGACCCGATATATGTCGATATGCAGCAATCCGGCGCCGAGGCGATCAAGCTGCGGACAAGGATGATCGGCAAGGCGGAAATGCCCGTACGTCTGGTCCTTGATGAGGCAACCGGTAAAAACTACTCCCATATTGGTGTCCTGAAATTTTCCGAGGTTACGGTTGATGAAACAACCGGTGCGGTTGCCTTGCGCGCCCTGATGCCTAATCCGGATGATATCCTGCTTCCCGGTCTTTTTGTCCGTGCCGAGCTGGAGCTCGGAGAAGAAACGGTCCTGCTTGTGCCGCAGCGCGCAACAACGCGGCTTCCCGGCGGCGATATTACCGTTTGGGTCGTTGATGAAAATAATCAGGCGCAATCGCGAAAAATAGATGTCGATCTGGCGCATGAAGATAACTGGATTGTCAGTAGCGGCCTGCAGCCGGGCGACAGGGTTATCGTCGAAGGTTATCAGCGGGTCGGCCCCGGCGCGCCTGTAACGCCGTCTCCATGGGTTAAGAAAAACGGCACGGCAGCGCCGGCGGCTTCTAACGAACAAAACAGTCAGGAATAAAAATGGCCCGCTTTTTTATCGATCGTCCGGTCTTCGCCTGGGTGCTGGCCATCATTACCATGCTGGCGGGCTTTCTCGCCATTCGCGCCCTGCCGGTAGAGCAATATCCCGACATCGCCCCGCCGACGGTTGCGATTAATGCGAGCTATCCTGGCGCCTCTGCGGAAACCGTGGAAAACGCCGTGACACAAATTATCGAGCAGAGACTGACCGGGATCGATAATTTGCGCTATTTTTCTTCAAACAGCTCTGACGGCAGAATGTCGATCACCCTGACCTTCGAGCCGGAGGCCGATCCGGATATCGCACAGGTGCAAACTCAGAACAAAGTGCAGGGCGCAGTAACGCAATTGCCGCAGGAAGTGCAGGCGCTTGGCGTTACGGTGACAAAGTCCAATGACAGCTTTTTGCTGGTGGTCGGTATATATGCAGATGATGGCCGCTATACCAGAAACGACCTTGCTGACTTGCTCGTCACCAATTTTCAGGACCCTATATCGAGGCTGAAAGGTGTTGGCAGTGTCCGGGTTTTTGGCAGCCAGTATGCGATGCGTATCTGGCTCGATCCCGCCAAGTTATACAGTTACAACCTGACGCCGCTTGACGTACAGAGCGCGGTGCAGGTGCAGAACACCGATATTTCTGCCGGCCAGCTCGGTGGAATGCCGGCCGTTGAAGGCCAGCAGATCAATGCGACGATTACGGCCCAGTCGCGCCTGCGCAGTGTCGAGGATTTCGAGAATATCGTTTTACGCGTCAATACGGACGGCTCGCAGGTGCGCCTGAAAGATCTCGCCAAAATCGAAATCGGTGCGGAAAGCTATAGCACGATTGGCCGCTATAAAAGGAAGCCGGCCTCGGGTATAGCGATTAACCTTGCTACCGGTGCCAACGCTCTTGAAACGGCGAAGCTGGTAAAGGAAAAGGTGGCAGAGCTTGAGCAGTATCTGCCGGAAGGCATTGAGGTAATTTATCCTTATGATACGACGCCGTTCGTCAAGCTGTCGATCAAATCAGTCGTCCATACGCTGATTGAAGCCGTCTTCCTTGTGTTCCTTGTTATGCTGTTGTTTTTGCAGAATTTGCGCGCGACACTGATCCCGACGATTGCTGTGCCGGTCGTCCTGCTAGGAACATTTGCCGTCTTGCTGGCATTTGGTTTTACCATCAATGTGCTGACCATGTTCGCCATGGTTCTCGCCATCGGGCTTTTGGTTGACGACGCGATTGTCGTTGTTGAAAACGTCGAGCGGATTATGAGTGAAGAGGGGCTTTCGCCAAAAGAAGCCACCAAAAAATCCATGGGCCAGATTACCGGCGCTTTGATCGGTATTGCGGTAGTGCTTTCGACCGTTTTCATCCCGATGGCATTTTTCAGCGGTTCGGCCGGAGCCATTTACCGTCAGTTCTCAATTACCATTGTGTCGGCGATGACGCTTTCTGTCGCAGTCGCGCTTATCCTGACACCATCGCTTTGCGCAACGATTTTAAAGCACGAGGCCGGCGAGCAGCGTCGTAAGGAAACCGGTTTCTTTGGCTGGTTCAATCGTAACTTTAACAAGGCGCGGGATTATTACCAGCAGAGCGCGTCCTATATGGCGCGCCGAGCGATCCGGTTTTTCATGCTTTATCTCGTGCTGGTTGGCGGCCTTGTTTACGGTTTTATGAAGTTGCCGACCTCTTTCCTACCCGATGAAGATCAAGGCATCATGTTTATGATGGTGAATGCTCCGGCAGGCTCGACAGCGGAAAGAACGCTCGAGTCCGTGAAGCAGGCAGAAGATTATTTTCTGGAGCAGCAAGCGGATACGGTCGAACATTTATTTACCGTCGTTGGCTTTAGCTTCGCAGGGTCTGCCCAGAACGCCGCTTTGGGGTTTGTTAACCTGAAAGATTGGGATGAGCGGGACAATGAAACGCAAAGTGTGTTTGCTATTGCCGGCCAGGCCATGGGAGCTTTTTCGCAGATCAAAGACGCGATGGCTTTTGCGTTTTTTCCGCCGCCAATCAGGGCGCTTGGCAATGCTTCCGGCTTTGATTTCCAGCTTGTTGACCGGGGCGGTCTGGGGCACGATGCCTTAATACAGGCGCGTAATCAGCTTTTGGGAGCCGCCGCGCAAAACCCGCTTTTGACCGGCGTTCGTCCAAACGGTCTGGATGATGTCGCGCAATATAAAATCAACATTGATAATGAACGCGCCTCGGCCATGGGACTGTCGCTGAGCGATATAAACCGGACACTGCAAATTGCCTGGGGTTCCAGCTATGTGAACGATTTTATCGATAGCGGCAGGATCAAGCGCGTCTATCTGCAAGCGGATGCACCGCATCGCATGATGCCGGAAGATCTTGATAAATGGTATGTACGCAATAACAAGGGCGAAATGGTTGCTTTCAACGCATTCGCGACAACCGAATGGACATACGGTTCGCCGAAACTGGAACGTTTTAACGGCAATCCTTCTGTGAATATCCAGGGCGCCCCGGTAGAAGGTGTCAGCTCCGGCGTGGCCATGAAGGAAATCGAAAAGATCGTAAAGACCTTGCCCGAAGGGATCGGGCTGGAATGGTCGGGTCTGTCTTATGAAGAGCGCCAAACCGGCGCGCAGGCACCGGCGCTATACGCTTTGTCTGTTCTGATCGTCTTCTTGTGCCTTGCCGCCTTGTATGAAAGCTGGGCAGTGCCGTTTGCTGTGCTGCTGGTTGTGCCGCTGGGCGTTCTTGGCGCTGTGATAGCCAGTAATATCTTTGGTCTTGCCAATGATGTTTATTTGCAGGTCGCGCTGCTGACCACGGTCGGGCTTGCCTCCAAAAACGCGATCCTGATCGTCGAATTCGCCAAGGATTTGAAACAGCAGGGGCATGGCATAATGGAGGCGGTCGCGATTGCCGCCCGCCAGAGGTTTCGCCCGATCCTGATGACCTCGATGGCGTTTATTCTCGGCGTGACCCCGCTTGCCCTTTCCAGCGGCGCCGGCGCGGCCAGCCAGAACGCGATCGGTATTGCGGTGATGGGCGGTATGCTTGCCGCGACCTTCCTCGCTATTTTCTTCGTGCCGTTATTCTATGTCGCGGTTGAAAGGGTTTTCCACCGTGAGGCCGTAAGTGCGGAACAAAAGCCTGTCGTGGCCAAGAAAAAGCCCAAGGCAAAAGCGCCCAAAACAAAGAAAGACAAGTCGGATGATTAGAAAAAAAATCCTCACCATTTCGCTTGGCGCCTTGCTGTCAGGGTGCTCTATGGTGCCTGACTATGTCCGTCCGGATTTCAGCGCCGCGACCGCTTGGGGCGATGTGCCGGGCTATACCATGCCGATGGGGCAGGAGACGGCCGCGCAGCTTGAGTGGAAGCAGTTCTTCAATTCGCAGGAATTATGGCTGGTGATCGGCGTTGCCCTGCAAAACAACAAGGACCTAAAGCTGGCCGCGCTGAATATCGAGCAGGCAAGGGCGCTTTACCGGATCGAACGTGCCGATTTGGTGCCGAATATTAACGCAAACGCCCGCGCCGCTTACGATAAGAGTTCTGATGAAAGCAGCCTGACCGGGCAAGGCGCGAGCAGTGAATTCTATAGCGCGAATCTTGGATTGAGCTCGTATGAGCTGGATCTGTTCGGCAAGATACGCAGCAGCAATGAATCCGCCCTTAATGAATATCTGGCGACAGAGCAGGCGCGCGCCGTCATTCACAATTCGTTGATTGCCGAAACAGCGAATGCCTATTTGCAATTACTGGCCGACCAGAAGCTGCTCGATCTGACGCAAAAAACGCTTCAGGCGCAGCAAAAGACCTATGAGATATTGCGCCAGAGCCTCGAAAAAGGCGTCGCGACAGAGCAGGACGTGTCGCGCGCGGAAACCGCGGTGGAAACGGCGCGTGTTAACCTGCACCAATATAGCCGCTTTGTGGCACAGGACAAAAACGCGCTTTTCCTGATGATGGGTGTACCCTATAACGAAGAGCTTTTGCCCAAAACAACGCTCGATGATATTTCGATTACCGATAATCTCGACCCGGGACTGCCGGCGGAAACGCTTTTGCTGCGGCCTGACGTCCGGCAGGCGGAATATTTGCTGCTTGCCCGTAATGCCGATATAGGCGCGGCGCGCGCGGCCTTTTTCCCGAGCATCACCCTGACGGGTAATTACGGCTATGCCAGTCAGGCACTGTCAAACCTCTTTACCGGCGGCGCTGCTGGTGTGTGGTCGTTCGTACCGCAAATTACCCTGCCGATTTTCCAGGGCGGGCGTAATCAGGCCAATCTCGATCTTGCCGAGATCAGGAAAGAACAGGCTGTCGTAACGTACGAAAAAGCGATCGAGATTGCCTTCCGCGAAGTTTCTGATGAACTGGCGGCAAGGGCAACGCTCGATCAGCAGCTGCAGGCGCAAAAGCGTTTGGTGGCGGCCGCGCAGCGTGTGTATGACATATCCGACGCAAGGTTCAAGTCCGGTATCGACAGCTTCCTAAGCGTACTTGATGCCCAGCGCGAGCTGTACGTGTTCCAGCAAAACGAAATACAGATCGAGCGCCAGCGTCTTGCGAATCTGGTTAATCTCTACAAGGTTCTGGGCGGCGGTTATCGCCAGTAATACGCTGATCTGTCAGTGCACGTCGTTAAAGTTTTCCAGTTTGGAAACCAACGAGTACCGGCACATCACGGTGTAGGCAGCCGTGGACATTTTGAGCGCTGAATCAACGATGTCGATAATGTCTTCGGCTTCCGTTTTTTCGGCCTCTTTTTTCAGGTAGTCCAATGCACAGACGATTCTGTGGATCGACCCCAGCAAGTCTTCGTCTTTAGGCGGGACGAGGTTAAGCTGCTCTTTCATTTAGACACTCACTTTCAATGTTGTTGGTAGAGTTAATTCCTGCCAGAACGTCGTGATAGATCCCTGTCTTTTCACGGACATTTTCAAGCTGTTTGCGTTCAACCGGGATCGCGACGGCCCTCACATTGTGGCGGCCGACTTTTGCGACCGGGCCGAGATATTCCATTTCAATGCCCGGCCGTTCAAAGACGCTGCGGTAAATATAGGTCGGCATCATGCCGATGATCCGGTGCAAGCCTTTGCGCAGGCCGAACTCCAGATAGGCAATGGCCATTTTATGGATGATCGTGGTTCTGGTTGCGGCATCGATATTCTTGTCGATGCAATAACGCGTACCCTCCCAGACATCGTCGGCATTCAGCAGCGCCTTGTCTTCGACAAGGTGCGGCCAGAGATCCTTGAGCATGCAGCCTTGTTTTACCGGCGTTAACCGGCTTGTCGCAATCGGGCGTCCGGTCGCATCGGCGTGTGTAAGGTAGCAGGCAGCCGGCGTGTCATACTGGTCGTATTCCATGCCGTTATAGGTTTTAACGTCATAGCTTTGCCTGGTGATAAACTCCTGATGCCGGAGCTTGAATTGCTGCGCAAACAAGCCCCCATATTGGTCCATATTATCGTATGATACGGCGTGGATCATGGCTGTTTCTCCCTGTTTTATGGGGAGAAGTATGGCCGCTATATGCTGTGCTTAATATCGCGAGATCTGGTGATAAAAAGAGAGGCCTGATCTAGAAATGCGGGTGGACAAGCCCCATCATGATGCCTTTCACAACGGCGGAGACCCTGTTGTAAACATCCAGCTTTTCAAAGATGTGGCGCGTATGGGTGTTGACCGTGTTTCGGCTGATGCTGAGAATGTCTGCGATTTCATCATCGGTTTTGGCGGCGGCCATCCATTTCAGGACTTCCAGCTCTTTTGGTGACAGTCTTTGCAAGCGGAGGTCATTGTCTGTATTGGGCTGGTGCAGCCGTTTATAGGCAATGAAAAACTGGTTACAGAATGCCGTCATCAGATCGAGATTGCCATTACAGCTATCCGTTTTTTCCGAAGATGCCATGGCGATCCCGGCAAGCTGGCCGCGGCTGCCGCGAATGGGAACTCCGATGCCGTTACGAAGCCCGGCATCTTCGCCCTCACGGAAAAAACAATGCTGCTTGCGGCTTAGTTGCAGCTTGTCCTCAAGCTCCTGCCAGGTAAAGGCGCGGTCGTACCGTCCGGCGCACTGCAATACGGGGTCGATCAGATCAAAACGTTTTTCCGAGTAATATTGCTGCCAGTCGAGCGGATAATTGTAGAAAACACCCAGTCCGGTTTTATCTTCCGGCAGGTCGCCATCGCGCGTAATCGTAAAAATGACCTTGTCATAGCCATGATGCTCGGCTGTTTTGGTCAGACAGTCGAACAGCTCTTCAGGGTTTTGAGCCTGCAGAGATTTCGCTAGAAAATCTTCAAACGTATGAGACACAGTATTACCTAATTTTTTTAAGGCCCACTTTATATACGGAAATTGCTCTGTTGGCAACATCACTAGGTTAGGTGATTTTTAGGCGCGGCAGATAACCATAAGTTTTTCTCCTGAAAAGCAGGGAGAAACTAATGGATAATAGCGAAAAAAATACGGCCGGTGAGAGCGGCACTAAGCTAAAACCAAGGGATTTAAAGCATTTAAGTCGCCGCATTCCGGTGATCTGGATTATGGAC
>CBDUPU010000054.1:0-11931 GCA_965369185.1 uncultured Rhodospirillales bacterium | reverse complement strand
AATCCCGCCCGTCCCGCTTTCATCAGCTTCAAGCATGACTGCGCCGGCACCGTCCCCGAAAAGGACACAGGTCGTACGATCATTCCAGTCCAGAATAGAAGAGAATTTCTCCGCCCCGATCAGCAATATCCGCCGGCATTGTCCCGTCTTGATAAACATATCGGCAACATTCAGCCCGTAAACAAAACCGGAGCACACCGCCTGAAGGTCAAAAGCGGGGCATGGCGCGATTCCGAGCTTCGCCTGCACCTCAACCGCAACAGCCGGAAATGTCTTGTTAGGGGTCGAAGTACAAACAATAATGCCGTCAATATCGGCAGGCGAAAAACCGCCATGTGCCAGAGCAGAAAGCCCCGCGGCAGCCGCCATGTCAGCAGTGGTTTCACTGTCACCCGCAATGCGCCGCTCACGTATACCGGTTCGCTGGACAATCCATTCGTCACTGGTATCAACGATCTTCTCGAGATCCTTGTTCGTAACGATCCTTTCGGGAAGATAAGCCCCGCAAGCTTTAATAACACTGCGCACAGTCATGATACCGCCTCCGTTTCCTGAGGCTTCGAAGCATTTAACACAGATTCCTGCTGCATAAGCTCTCCAATTTCCTGGGCCACAATCTTGTTGTAGCCTTGCTCGACCAAATGGCCTGCCACAAGGATCGCGCGCGAAAAGCCATAGGCGTCCATGCCCCCATGGCTTTTGACGCAAATACCGTCCAGCCCGAGAAACATGCCGCCATTATAAAAGCGAGGATCAACCCTGTGCTTTAAGCGCTTCAAAGCGCCGGAGGCCAACAGAGCGCCCAGCCGCGCCGACAGCGAAGACATAAACGACTCTTTCAGGAAATGCCCTGTCATTTTACCGACGCCCTCAGCAACCTTAAGAGCGATATTACCGGTGAACCCGTCAGTCACCACAACATTGACGGTACCAGCAGTAATATCATTGCCCTCCACAAAGCCGTAAAAGCTCCCGGGGAATTTAACGTTCGATAAGATCGCAGCAGCCTCGCGCACCTGATCAGGGCCTTTCATCGCCTCTGACCCGACATTAAGTAGTCCGACCGTCGGGTTTTCAACCCCCGCCACGGCCCGCGCATATACTGCCCCCAATAAAGCAAACTGAACAAGAATCTCTGCATCACAAGTCAGATTAGCGCCGAGATCGAGCATAATCGTATCACCGTGCGTCGTCGGGAACACGCTGGCAATCGCAGGCCGGCTGATCCCCGGCAAGCATCTGAACACAAGCTTGGCCGTTGCCATCAACGCGCCGGTATTGCCGGCCGAGACGATACTTTGCGCATCCCCCGCCTTCACGGCATCGATGGCCAGCCGCATGCTGGAGCCCTTACCGCTGCGCAACGCCGCGGAAGGCTTTTCATCGCTTGCAATCACCTTTTCGGTATGACGAATTTCAGAAACTTGCAGAAGCGCCGGAGAAGCCGCCAGCAAAGGCGCGATCTTCTTCTCGTCTCCGCAAAAAAGAAACCGGACACCATCCCCCAACTCTTCAAGTGCCATCCCGGCGGCCGGGACAACAACTTCAGGGCCAAAATCTCCGCCCATAGCGTCCAGAGCAATGGTTTGTTGATATGTCATAGGATAAATAAACTTTGCGCTGCAGACTTATTGTTACCTTGATAAGGAAACAAAAGTTGCAGCGCAGGCGGCAAATGTCAACTTGTTATCTAGTCGCGCTCTTCAATAACCTGGCGACCGCGATACATGCCGGTTTTCAGGTCGACATGATGACGGCGCACCGGTTCGCCCGTGTTCTGGTCTTCAACCCAGTTCTCGGTCTTCAGCGCGTGGTGTGAACGACGCAGGTTGCGACGTGCTTTTGATGTTTTTCTCTTTGGAACAGCCATAGTTCTAATCCTTTAAATTCGAGAAGGCTTGATAGCCCAAAATCCGTGGTGAAGCAAGGAGTTTTTCTAATTTTCTTTATTTTTGCCCGCTTTCCAGTCTTTCAGTGCTGCAAACGGGTTTTGCCGCGACGGGCCAGCGTCTTCAGCCGCACGACTATCATCGCCCTGCTCGAAGACAACCCCTTCTTTATGAGGATAAGGATCGATCGCCAGAGCCAAAAACTGGGTAACCAGATCGCCAAGATCAATCTGGCCGTCAACAATTGGCTCCGGATCGTCTTTTTCCTCAAGAATCGGCAGCTCGGCGTCCGCAGCACGTCCGCGCTTTTCATGCCGCACACGCGCCAGAGAAACAACGGCATCCGGATTGGCAAACCAGCCCTCGACATCGCCCTCAATATCATTGACCACAGGCTCGAGCGTAACCACGCAGGTCTGGGTCACGCGCCCCTTGAACGCGCCTTCGACATGCACCATACGATTGCCGGATTCACGCTTCATCACAAGCTGCGCCTCCAGCAAGTCAACAGAATCGACACCAAGACGCACTGCCAGATCCTTACGCTCCTGCGGTGATGCTGAAATGGTTGTGCGCGTCGGGGTCTTGCCAATGTCTTCAGCTTCAATCTTATGCGACCATTCTGACTGAATATGCTCTGTCATTATCCTTCGCCCTTTAATTTGGCATCTTTTCTCATATCTTCAAAACCGATCTGCCCGCTGGAAAGCTGCTCCCATTTCTGCTCACCAAGCAAGGCCGTGCTATCATACATATAGGCAGCCATTCTTTGCGCCGCGCCTTCAGGCGGCGTTTCAAGCGAGCCATAAAGATTACGCTTTAAGGCTTCCTCCAGCGCTTCAGGCGCATCATCGGCCATAGCCTGCCGGTAGGTATTCGCGCGTCCGTTAAAGCCCTTCATCATGCGTTTAACATGTTTGGGCAAACTAAGATCACCGATTCCGATCTCGCGCAAGCTGCGATCCATGTCCCGGAACATCACGTCAAAAACCTTCTGGGCAAGTTTCGTGCCCTCCTGCCCTTCATCCAGCAAACGGTTCATGACCAGGAAGACGTGCAGCGTAATAAGGTCAAACCTGCCGTCAATCGTATCCGGAACACCGTAAAACTCATAAAAGGCCGGTTCCCGCGCCTGTGCGACCGCCTGCTCATATAGTGCTTCCGCCGCGGTCAATCTTTTGCTTTTGCCCTTGAATATTGCAAACATGTATACAATTCTTTGCTAACGATTGATTTAAGACTGTCATAAAGGTTATACAAGCCAGAAGGCCTTTAACGAGGCATATAACACGGTTTGGAAAAACTTGGCCATGAAAAACTTGAAAACACTGACCTGCACCGCACTGGCCGCTGCAATAATCGGCACGGCGATCACCGGCTGCACCCCGACCCAAAATACCCGCGGCAATCTTTTGCAGGATTACCAGCTAACTGAAGTCGTTCCCGGGCAGGACACACGCACTGAAGTGCTGCGCAAACTCGGCTCACCGACAACCAAGGCGCCGTTTGACGACAATATCTGGTATTATCTGGGTCAGGAAACCGAAAAACGCGGTATCCTCGATCCGGAAGTCACCAATGAACGTGTCGTCGCCGTTACATTTAATGAAGAAGGCATCGTCAGTGACGTTCAGGATATCGACAATGAACGCGTCGATCTGCCCTATATCCGCCGCAAAACACCAACAACCGGCAATGAAATCACGGTAATGCAGCAGTTCCTCGGTAATCTCGGCAAATTCAACAAGACACCGGCTGCCGAGTAATATTCTCATAAATGTACAACCAATCAGGCCGCTTATTCCGAAGCGGCCTTTTCTGTATGCAGAGCCGCCTTAAAATGCTTTTGACGCCGATTGACGTACTCAGCCGCAACACGCGAAATAAGCCCCATGCATACGCATAAGAAAAAGCCCCGCCGAAGCGGGGCTTAAACCATAATTTATCACAGCTACGCGCTTAGCCCATCAAGAACTTCGCGACAATAGCAACCAGCAGGATCGCCACGATGTTCGTGATCTTGATCAGCGGGTTGATAGCCGGACCTGCAGTATCTTTGTACGGGTCACCAACAGTATCACCGGTTACCGCAGCTTTATGTGCCTCGGAACCTTTACCGCCGTGATTGCCGTCTTCGATCAGCTTCTTAGCGTTGTCCCAGCAGCCGCCACCCGAAGTCATCGAGATCGCAACGAACAGGCCGGTAACAATCGTACCAAGCAGCATCGCACCAAGTGCCTGGAATGCCGGGGTAACAGAGCCGGTGACAAACCATACAGCTGCAAACAGTGCAACCGGAGCAATAACCGGCAGCAGCGACGGCACGACCATTTCCTTGATCGCAGAACGGGTCAGAAGGTCAACCGCACGGCCATATTCAGGCTTCGCTTTGCCTTCCATGATACCTGGGATTTCCTTGAACTGACGACGCACCTCAACCACAACGCTGGAAGCCGCGCGGCCAACAGCCGTCATCGACATAGCAGCGAACAGGTAAGGCAGCAGACCACCGATAAAGAGGCCAATCACCACGAACGGGTCCTGCAGCGGGAAGGTAATCCCGGCAAGCTCCGGCAGATAGTGCTTGATTTCTTCGGTATAGGCCGCGAACAGCACAAGAGCAGCCAGACCGGCAGAACCGATTGCATACCCCTTGGTCACAGCCTTGGTCGTGTTGCCAACAGCATCAAGAGCATCCGTCGTCGTGCGGACTTTCTTCGGCAGGTCGGCCATTTCAGCGATACCACCGGCATTGTCGGTTACAGGGCCGTACGCATCAAGTGCAACCACCATACCGGCAAGAGAAAGCATCGTCGTCGCTGCAATAGCGATGCCGTACAGACCTGCTTGCGAGTAAGCGATAAAGATACCGCCGCAAATGATGATCACAGGAATTGCAGTTGCTTCCATAGAAACAGCAAGCCCCTGGATTACGTTCGTGCCGTGACCCGTTTCCGATGCTTTGGCTACCATTTTGACTGGACGATAGTTTGTGCCGGTGTAATATTCGGTAATCCAGACCAGAAGGCCGGTAACGCCAAGACCGGTAAGCACGCACCAGAACAGTTTAACACCGTTAATCACAAGGCCGTTAGCCATCGGAATTTCAGTGTAAACATTGAAGTTTGCCAACATCATGGCAATCAGGATGCCTGCAAACAGCGCACTGGCAAAGAACCCTTTATAAAGGGCGCGCATAATGTCAGTGCTCCCTTTTTCGAGGTTCACAAAGAACGTGCCGGCAACAGAAGCCAAAATGCAAAGAGCGCCAATCATCAGCGGAAGCATCATCATCGGCATGACAGCAGCAGGAGCAAAGACGCTCGCAGCAATCAGCATGGTCGCGACAACAGTCACCGCATAGGTCTCGAACAAGTCGGCAGCCATACCGGCGCAATCACCAACGTTATCGCCAACGTTATCAGCGATCGTGGCCGGGTTGCGCGGATCATCTTCAGGGATCCCTGCTTCAACTTTACCCACCATGTCGCCGCCGACATCCGCACCTTTAGTGAAGATACCGCCGCCGAGACGAGCAAAAATCGAAATCAGTGACGCACCGAAGCCAAGACCGACAAGGCCCTCGAGAACAGCACGCACATCAAGCGCAAGATAATCAAGAAGCATGTAATAGCAGCCGACACCCAAAAGGCCCAGACCGACAACCAGCATACCGGTAATCGCACCGGACTTGAATGCGACATCAAGTGCTTCGGCAAGACCGGTACGGGCAGCTTGTGTCGTACGGACGTTTGCGCGAACCGATACATACATACCGATATAACCGGCAATACCGGAAAGCACGGCACCGAAAACGAAGCCGCCGGCAACATGCAGGCCAAGAAGCAGGCCGAGCAAAACAGCAACAACGACGCCAACCATGGCAATCGTTGTATATTGACGGTTCAAATAAGCCATTGCACCTTCCTGGATAGCAGCAGCAATCTCCTGCATCCGCTCAGTGCCGGCATCATGAGCCATCACCTTGCGCGCCGCATAAGCCCCATAAATCAGGGCCAGCACTCCGGCGCATAAAACCATAAGATTAATTTCAATCATGTCTTCCCTCGTGATTCCTTTGTTTTAGTTGGGAAAATAGTCTTCTAAAGTTGCTTGAAAATGCACAATTCTGTACTACAAGGCAAGAGCATTTGTCGTATTTTCGGGAGTTTCCCCTAGAAAAACCGCAGAAATTAAACAGAAATTAAATAAAAAAACACCCACAGAATGCCGCAAAAAGAAAGCCCGGCAAAAGCCAGGCTTGTTACTTTATATATTACCTTATTTGTGCAACCGGATGCTTCACATTATATATGTACGTCCGGAAACGCTCTTGTCGTTACTATATTGGCCGTTGCTGCACGACCTGAAGCAGGACATCCTCAACCACGTCGTCACCCATAACGCGATTGCTAATACTGGTCAGACGCTCTTTGATCATTTTAATCTGGATGACGCCGCCTTTCAGCGCTGCATGCTTGTTAAGCACACCGTACAATTCCTGAATATACGCATCCTTCAGTCGGGGCTGAAGCGTTTCGACAGCCGCTCTGTTCTTACTGCCGTCAACCTCTATAACAACTACGATGCTTACAACCTGACTGACACCGTTACTATCAACAATCGGCAAGACAAGCGGGTCAAGCTCGACAAACTCGTGATGCGCAGAGCTTTTCGCGCTTTTGCCATGATCCGCCTTTGCCGTTTTATGTTCAGGAGTATCGCCGACAGAGGCTTCGGCCGGCTGCTGGAAATAAAAATATGCCGCAGTACCGCCTCCGCCAAGGATCAAAACAGCCAATAGCCCTAAAAATGCTAACCTCATTAAATCCCTACTCAGAAAGATGTAAACCCACTACACTACTTAGAATAGAGCTTTTTGTTTAATTTAGCGTTAGCTAAAGAATGCATTTTATCTATTTTTTGATCTTTTTTAGCGCCTAGCCAGACGGCAGAAATAATTATTGTTCTACAACAACGCCCTAAGAAAAAAGACACCTAAAAAAAAAAAAAAACGCGTGGCTGCAGCCGTTATCTTTTTACTTTTTAAGACTTTTGTAGATATGGTCACGGTCAGGAAAAGCCCTTTCCTTAACATCCTTCGCATACTGACCAAATGCGCGCTCCAGATCGTTATAAACAGAAGCATATTGCTTTACGAATTTTGGCACCGCTGAACCGGTCATGCCCGCCATATCCTCGGCGACAAGAATCTGCCCGTCGCAGCCTGCAGAAGCACCGATACCGATTGTAGGGATCCGGATTTGCTGCGTAATTGCATCCGCCAAAGCCGGGTCAAGGCACTCAAGCACAACGCCAAACGCCCCGGCAGTTTCCAGTGCAGCAGCGTCATTAATAATCTTTGTCTGTTCGCTTTCATTCCGCCCCATGACCCGGTACCCGCCGGTTGCATGGACAGACTGCGGCTGCAATCCGATATGACCAAGAACTGGCACACCGCGCTCCGTGAGAAAAGAAACCGTATCGGCCATTTCGGAACCACCTTCAATCTTCACGGCGGCCGCGCCCGTTTCCTTCAAGATACGGGCTGCATTTTTGAAGGCCTGCGCGCTACTTTCCTGATAACTCCCGAAAGGCATATCCACAACGACAAGCGCCCTTTTTGTAACCTGAACAACGGCGCGGCCGTGGTTCACCATAAGGTCAAGAGATACCGGTACAGTACTGTCCATCCCGTAAAGAACCATACCAAGACTGTCCCCTACCAAAAGGAGGTCACAATACTCATCAGCTGCCCGCGCGACCGGGGCCGTATAAGCAGTAAGGCAAACGATCGGATCGCCGCCCTTTTGAACTGCGATATCGCGGATAGTTCGTCTTTTAACCGGGGATACGCTTTGATGACTCACTAAATTCTCCGTGCAATGTTGCCATAAATATTTTAGCCAATGTCACGCACGGTCTTTCGAACATTATCAAGAACACCATTAATCAACCGAGACTCTCCGCCCTCATAAAAAGCATGGGTCACCTCTAGATAATCGGAAATGATGACCGGGGCATCAGTGTCATGATGCGCCAATAACTCATATGCACCGCAAAGCAAGATGCTATCAAGAAGAGGCTCAACAAAACCACCGCTTTCTGCGGACTTGCCCGCCTTTTGCGCCCCCATAGAAGTCTCAATGATACCGCGCAGATCTTCTTCACGAGAAGCAGCGCCGGTCACAATTTGCTCGAACAAAGTGCCATCGGGCAAAACCATATCCTGTTCATCGACAGGCGTGCCTAAACGATAAGCTTTAAATTCCCCGATAATGGAATCGGCGCTCTGGCCGGTCGATTTCATTTGGTAGAGCGCCTGCACCGCCGCCAACCTGGCAGCTGACAAACGCGCGATACGGGACCCTTTATTTGTATTTGCAGACCTCATACTCATAGCCTGTATTAAGAAAAAAGTTGGTTACCATGTTTTAAGGGTATTGGCACAAAAAATCACCTTTTTATTCAACTCATTTTACCAGACCTCACAGAACCGGATTAACAGCGCGAAATAAGCTCACCAGCCGCCCCGGGGCCCCGCCTTTAATGCAACAGTCAAAAACGCGCAAAAGAGAGCATTTTAAAGGCAAAAGAACAGAAAAGACGCGTTTCAGGAACAAAATAGCGTTCAGAAAAACAGCAACGATCCACAAAGCACCTCATAGACGACGCAAGAACCTGTCTTTCCTGTCCGAAAAAACCGACAGCTCACAGCCGCAAGGAACACCAATAAAGCGCACCTTGATCCAGTCAGTTAATGCCACTGCGCCAGCAAGATCAGCCTACAGACACGTAAACAAACACCGCTACAAAACGCGAACTACAGCCATTTGAACGAAAAATGCCCTCAAATAGCACCATTCTGCGTTAATATAATTGCAGACCGGTTCATGGCACGCCAAAGCAAGCAGTGTATCGCCTGACCTCAGCAAACCAATAAAACAAATACCATAGGAAAAACAGCGCACCGCCGCCTTAAGCTCTTTGCTATTCAGACGCCAGATGCTCCTGCTGTAAATCGGCTAGCTCCTCCAACAAGGCATTGAAATCCTCGGCCTTGCTAAAGTCCTTGTAAACGGATGCGTAACGGATATAAGCGACCGTATCAAGACGCGCCAAGGCCTTCATGACAAGCGCGCCAATCTGGCGTGACTGGATTTCATGCTCGCCCATACTTTCAAGCTGACGCACGATCGAGTTCGCAGATTTTTCAATTGTTTCAAGCTCGACCGGGCGTTTTCTTAGCGCGATCTGCATTGATTTCATCATCTTGTCGCGGTCAAAAGGCTGTCGGCGCCCTCCGCCTTTATGGACGGTCATTTCACGCAGCTGCACCCGCTCGAAAGTAGTAAAGCGAGCACCACAAGCCGGACAGGCTCTGCGACGACGGATCGCCGAGTTATCTTCGGTCGGACGGGAATCCTTAACCTGTGATTCCTCACTACTGCAAAAAGGACAGCGCATATGTCTTACTTAGCCTCATAGGTCGGGAAACGGTCACAAAGCTGCTGCACCTTGTCCCATACCTCTTTTTCAATCGCCGCATTAGCGTCCGGACCATTGGCGGCAAGCCCGTCCAGAACCGTAACAATCATTTCGCCAACCTGACGAAACTCTTCAGTGCCAAAGCCTCGCGTCGTCGCCGCCGGCGTTCCCAGCCTGATACCGCTCGTAACCATTGGCTTTTCCGGGTCAAATGGCACAGCATTCTTGTTACATGTCATGCCCGCATTCTCGAGCGCAACTTCTGAAATATTCCCGGTAAGGCCTTTCGGACGCAAATCCATAAGAACCATGTGACTGTCCGTTCCGTCCGAAACAATATCCAGACCGCCGTCCTTGAGCGTTTGCGCCAATACTTTGGCGTTCGCGGCGACGCTCTGTACGTATGACTTGAATTCAGGCTTCAGGGCCTCACCAAAACATACGGCTTTCGCCGCGATCACATGCATAAGCGGGCCACCCTGCAGGCCGGGGAAAATCGCAGAATTAAGCTTCTTGGCGATCTCCTCGTCATTAGTAAGAATAAGACCGCCGCGAGGCCCGCGGAGTGTTTTGTGTGTCGTTGTCGTAGTCACATGCGCATACTCGATAGGGTTCGGGTACGCCCCTCCGGCAATCAAGCCTGCATAGTGCGCCATATCAACCATCAAATAAGCGCCGACACTGTCCGCGATTTCACGGAAACGCTTCCAATCGATCACACGCGGATACGCCGATGCACCGGCAATGATCAATTTGGGCTTATGCTCCTCTGCAAGACGCGCGACCTCGTCATAGTCAATCAATGCATCTTCTTTGCGCACACCATACTGAACAGCATTGAACCATTTCCCGGATTCATTGGGCTTTGCGCCATGTGTCAAATGCCCACCGGCGGCGAGAGACATGCCGAGAATAGTATCGCCGGGCTTAATCAGCGCCAGCAAAACCCCTTGATTGGCCTGTGAGCCGGAGTGAGGCTGCACATTGGCAAACTGCGCGCCAAACAGTTTTTTCGCGCGCTCAATCGCCAATTCTTCTGCGATATCAACAAATTCGCAGCCACCGTAATAACGTTTTCCCGGATAACCCTCAGCATACTTATTCGTCAGAACCGAGCCTTGCGCCTCGATAACAGCCCTGGAAGTCATGTTTTCTGAGGCAATTAGCTCGATATATTGATGTTGTCTCTTAAGCTCCTGCTCCACAGCGGCGAAAACCTCAGGGTCCGCAGACTGCAAGCCTGAGCCATAAAAACCAGCCGTATCGTTTTGAATCTTTTTCTGTGCCATATCAGTCATTTAAGCTACCTCTTTAAAACATTACCCAAACCGCAATTGCCGAATGAACCCGCTTATTAGAGCTTACTCACCCGCCGCTGATGCCGTCCACCGGCAAAAGCCGTATTCATAAAAGCGGCGACACAATCAAGCGCCACCTCCAAACCTATAATTCTCGCGCCCATGACCAGTACATTTGCGTCATTATGCTCGCGAGAAAGGCGCGCTATCGTGTCATTAGTGCATAATGCAGCCCGAACCGCTGGATTTCTGTTTGCTGCGATGGAAATACCGACACCGGTCCCGCAAATAAGAATGCCTCGCTCCGCCTTGCCGCTCGCGATCGCCTCCCCCATTGCGCGACCAAAATCCGGATAATCGACAGAATCCAGAGAAGACGTGCCAAGGTCAAGCCACTCATAATGATCCGGAAGCGCTTTCTTCAAGGCCTCTTTCATTTCAAAGCCGGCATGGTCGGCAGCAATCGCAATTTTCACTGGGGATAACTCCTTTTTTGTGCCCCCTTATATAGAAGGACGCACAAGATGAAATCAACAGCTAATACAGAATATAAAGTGACACTTAAAGCGCCCCCGGTGTTTAAAGCAGCCCCTTTTTCCTGAGCACGTATTCCAGGCGCCGCATGGCGTTGCGCTTAAGCATTTCCTCCCCTGCGCTCTTTGGGCCTTGCACGACAACTTCCGTAAGGGTCTTGGTGTCCATCGCGGACACCCGCACAATATTACCAACAGGGGCAAACTCAATGATAACTTCCCGATTATCCAGCATATGCTTCCGCCATTGTTCTTGTCACATCTGTGGGCTATCTTAACCATCAGATTGACCAAAGACACCTGTAAAATTAACGTTGCAGGATGGTGTCTAGGAAAAAGGAATGCGTGAGATGACAGCAGAAAGAAAAATAATGGCAAATGATAAAAACCTGAAACCGGAATTCCAGTGGGAAGACCCGCTCCTGCTAGACGACCTCCTGACAGAAGAAGAACGTATGATACGCGATACCGCGCATGGTTATTGTCAGGATAAGCTCATGCCGCGCATTCTGGAGGCAAATCGCCACGAAGAGTTTGACCCGGCAATTATGCGCGAAATGGGCGAACTTGGCTTGCTCGGGCCGTTTATTGACGGCTACGGCTGCTCCGGCGTCAGCCAGATCGCCTACGGTCTGATCGCACGCGAGGTAGAGCGTGTCGACTCTGCCTATCGCTCGGCAATGTCAGTGCAATCCTCTCTCGTCATGTACCCGATATACACCT
>CBDUPU010000053.1:0-11988 GCA_965369185.1 uncultured Rhodospirillales bacterium | reverse complement strand
CGAAGCTCTTCCGACATAACTTTCATCGCCTGCGACACAGAAGTACCATACTGCTCCGCCTGTATAAGCGCGGTGGCAAATGTTTTGGCGGCGCCACTTCCAACCCGGCGCGCAAAATCCTGCAACGCGGCACGGCGATCATTCAACATGGCCATCTCAGCACTCAGAATACCAAGCTCTTCGGCCAGCGTTTCGGAGTGGTCCGCCATTTCCTCGGCAATACGCGCGACAGTTTGCTCCAAACCGATACCACCCTGAACACAGATCAGCATCATATCCAGCGCATCCGGAAAGGTCAGGTTCATTTCCTCAGCACGCTTTTGTATCTGGTTTTCGACCAGCAGCGCAGGCAGCTTGTAGCCGACCAACACGGCAATCCCCAGAATAAGCAGCGTCGTCGTATTCGACATCTCCTCTTCCGACGAAGCCAGGATAATCATGGCAAAAATCATCAAGAACAACGGCAGAACGACGCGGGCAATCATAAATTTCATCGGCGCGGTCGGACTGCGCATCCCTGCCTGAAGCATCTTGTCGCGCACCTGCTCACCCATTTCACCGAGCATCTTCTGCACCTTAAAACGGGTCGCAACGGATTCCCGCGCCGTCAGGGTTTTGGTATTATGCGCGGACGGGTTCGCGGCCTTTTCCTTCGCCTGCTCAAACAAGTCACGGCGACGCTTTTCGATGATAGACTGGTAACGCTCTTTTTTCTCGGTACGGTTAAGCATCGGCAGAGCAAAGGCTGCAAACGAACCGGCAGCCGCCAGCGCGCTTAAAACAACTATGATCGTATCGCTTAATTCACCGCCCACAGCCGCACTCCTTCTATACCTTGAAGTTAATCATAACTTTCATGATAAAAATACCGATCGACATCCACATCACCCCGCCAATAGTCATGATAATTCCCGGCGTAGTGGTAAATAACAGCATGATATATTCGCCGTTAATCAGGTACATGCCGCCACCGACCAGAAACGGCAGAGAGCCAATAATCCCGGCTGACGCCTTCGCTTCTGATGAAAGAGCCTGCACTTTTCGCTTCAGCCGGAAGCGCGCGCGGATCACGCTGGCAAGACTAAGCAGCACATCGGAAAGACTCGCACCCGTCTGCGTCTGGATCGCAATGCCCGTGGCAAACATCTGCATTTCAGTGACCGGCATACGTTCGGCAGCCTCCAGCGTCGCCTCCGGCAGCGGCACACCGATCTTCTGTGCGTCGTAAATCGCCATCATTTCCTCGCCAACCGGCCCGGTAAACTCGCGACCTGCCATGGCAATCGCTTCAGTAACAGGCATACCGGCCTTCAGCAATCGTACCATGGCCTCAAGCGCATCCCCGAACTCCTCGAGAAACATCTTCTGGCGCTTAGCGATCTTGCGCTTAACAAAGATACGCGGCAAACCGATAAACCCGAAAAACCATAAAAACGGCAGCGCGATCTTCGGCAAACCCAGCAAGAACATGACAACCGTGAACACGATCGAAAACAGGAACGAAAACAAATAAAACTGCTTAACCGAAATAGACAAACCGGCCTGACGCAGCCGCGCCTTCATAGACACGCCTTTATTCTTGTCCTTTGCCTCGTCGCTTTCGGATTCTTTCAGTTTACGGGCAATCTCGGCGCGCCGCTTGTCCTGCGCGCTACGCTCCGATTTTCTCTCACCCTCGCCGCCGCCTCCGTGCTTCTGCCCCTTGATAACGGACATGGCACGCTCTTTTTTCGCGGCCTCATTGCTCAAATACATCGCAATGCCCATGCCTGCGACAACAAGGACGATCAGACCAATAATAACAAGTGTCAGGAGGTTCATCAGCCGTAGGCCTCTTCCATAGCATCAAGCACAAGCTGTTCAACACCGTACTGTCGCGCCTTATCATAAAATTTCGGGCGCAAGCCGGTTGATCTCTGCCGGGTAATCAGCTTGCCATCTTCGTCTTCGCCTTCAATATCGAGCACGAACAAATCCTGCATGGTAACAACATCACCCTCCATCCCTGTAATCTCGGTCACGTGGGTGGTTTTACGCGAACCATCACGCAGGCGCTGTACCTGAATAATCACATTCACCGCCCCGGCGATCTGCTCCCTCACCGCCTTTTGCGGCAGGTTCAGACCGCCCATAGCGATCATATTTTCAATACGCGTCAGGGCTTCACGCGGGTTGTTGGCGTGAACCGTGCCCATCGAACCATCGTGACCGGTATTCATAGCCTGCAGCAAGTCGAAGGCCTCCGGCCCCCGCACCTCACCAACGATAATGCGTTCCGGACGCATACGAAGGCAGTTTTTCACAAGATCACGCATCGTCACCTCGCCAACACCCTCAAGGTTCGGAGGCCGCGTTTCCAGGCGCACAGTATGCGGCTGCTGCAATTGAAGCTCGGCCGCATCCTCGCAAGTAATAATACGCTCGCCCGGATCAATATAACGCGTCAAACAGTTCAGCATCGTCGTTTTACCGGAACCCGTACCACCGGACACCAGAACATTCACCCGGCAACGACCGACTGCCATAATCAGCTTGGCACAGGATGGCGACATTGAACCGAACCCGACCAGCTTTTCAAGCGTCAGCTTTTCCTTGGTAAATTTACGGATCGTCATGCATGACCCGTCAATCGCCAGCGGCGGAATAATAACGTTCACACGCGACCCGTCAGGCAAACGCGCATCGCAAATCGGCGACGCTTCATCGACCCGACGGCCGATCGCCCCAACGATACGCTGACAGATCGTGGTCAAATGCTGGTTATCACGAAACTTGATATCGGTCTTTTTAATTTTGCCGTTAATCTCGATATAGGTCGTATCCGGACCGTTAATCATAATATCGGCAATCCCGTCCATCTCCAGCAGGCTCTCAAGCGGCCCGTAGCCAAGCATATCATCGCCGCACTCACGCGCGATCTGCTCCAGCTCCGCCGGGGTGACATCAAGGTTACGAAAGCGGGCGATTTCTTCAACTGCCGAGCTAACCTCGTCCCGCGCCGCCTTGGATTCCATTCGCGCCAAAGCCTTTAGATCAATACCGTCACGCAGATCCAGCCAGATCCGGTTCCGCGCCCGCTGCAACCGCAGCGACGTCATACTGTCTTTTGGTTTGCTCTCAGCCTCTTCTTCTTCCTCATGGGCAAACAAGTCGTCATCAAGACTTTTTAATGGCTTTTCAGCTTCATCGTCAGCCGCAGAGCCTTCACCGTCATCATCCTCTGTCTTAAATTCTTTCTTTCCGGACTCCTCCGAAATCGCGCGAAGCTGCGCCATTTGTTCGTCAGATATCGGCGTATCACTGGCAGAGGACTTTTCGACTTTTGCCTCTTCCTCTTTAGGCAGCGTCTCTTCCAGAGCACGTTCCTGCTCTTTAACGCGCGACTCCTTACGTGGCGCAGCCGTTTTTTTGCTATTTTGTGATTTCTTACCGAAAGCCATTGCAAGCCTTTCCTATCAGGATTTAGCCTTTAACTTGGTCAATAGCTGGCCAATTCCAATTTTCTTTTTATCAGACATGTCCTTTGCCGGCATTGACACGGCGAGAACTTTTTCGAGCATTTTCAGCAAACTACCGACGATCGGCTCGCCTTGCGGCTGTTTCCCAAGCTTGAGGGCTTCGCTTTCCGTACTCAAGAAAAGTCCCGGATCAAACGGGATAACCACGGCCGGCGCACGTTCCAACCCTTCATTGATCTGTGCTTTGGGTACTTCAAACTTCGGGGAAGCGCCCGCCATATTTGTGACAACCTCAACACCATCAAGGCTACCGCCACGCAGATCTTTAATCTCCTGCATAAGCGTCCGCGCCGCCCGCACCGAAGGCAATGTCGGCGTTGTCACAAGGATTGTTTGATGTGCCTGAGTCAGAACCGTGCGCTTTAGCGCAGCCGCTGCGCCGGACAAATCGACAATCACAACAGGATAAAGACTCATCAAATAACCGAGCAACGTCTCATAAGACTCCGCATCAACGGTATCATCCAGCATGACATCACCGCCGCTACTCAGGATAAAAAGCTTTTCAGATGCCTGATAAATCATCCGGCTCAGACTATCCTCGTTATTCCCGACCGCAGCGCGCCCTGCTTCAACAAGAGTCGTACTTGGCTCAAAATTCATGCCAACACTCAATGTTGACCAACCGCCGGCGGCGTCCAGCAAGAACGTTTTTTGATCGAGATCTTCTGAAACACCCCAAGCCAGAGCTTCAGCCAGAGCACTAACCCCGACACCGCCTTTCGCACCAATCAACGCTATAAGCCGGCTCTCGCCTGCGCCGATTTGTTCGATCAGGGTCGCGGCAATATCATTCGCAAGCTGCGGTGTCGTTACCGGCTTCACGAGATAGTCGCTAACCCCCATATTCACGAGCTTGCGATACAAATTCACATCATTAACCGGCCCGATAACAATGGCGGACGTCCCTTCGGACAGATGCCCCGCCAACTCTTCCAGCCGTTCTGAAAAGCCCTCATCGGTGCTTTCCGTCTGAATAATGATAAGGTCCGGTGACGCTGCGCTGCTATAACGCTTGATTGCAGTCTCGACATCTCCGGAAATAACTTCAAGGCCAACACGCGCAAACCGCCAGTCGCTTTCCAGCGCCTGAAACGCCTGCCCGGTCTCATCATCCGCCGTAAACAGGGCGACACGAGCGCCCGGCAATAAAACCGACGTATATGATTTTTCCTCCTCACTCATTAACTACTTGCCCCCACGTACATTATTCCTTTTTTGCCCCAAGGTAATAATGACGCCATATTATTACTAAAGTGTTGATAATAGTTATATTTACAATAATTCCGGTTAATCACTCGGACGCTCTGTTGTCAGCCCTTCATTCTGAATTCGTGTCTTGTAAGCCTCAACGACATTCGCCCGCTTCCGTCCATCTTCAACCACTTCCACGTCGTCACGCCCAAGTAAATCTTGTGGCCGCGAAATCTGCCGCGCAAGATAGGTTTCAGTAGAGCATCCCAGCCCATATTCCCGGTAATTCTCATGGGCAGCATCGTCAACCAGCTCCATATCACCGCAGCCCTGTGGCGCGCGGGCCGTATAAGCCGTATAGCTTAATAACGTCTGGGAGGCTTCGGCATCGCGAATTGGCAGAATTTGTGTTTTCACATCCCGCACATTCATACGCCCCAGAACAGACGTTATCCGTGCAGCATTATCTGTCGCCATCATTGCCGTATTCCCGCGTGCCGCCGGATTATAGGTCACAACGATATCTATCGGCCCATCACCACGGCGTAGGTACTCCGCACCGATTGCCGTAATGGTCTCCTCGTCCAGTTGCGCGGTTTCCACCTCGATATGCTTCACATCCTCAACAACTTCGACATGCTTTTGCGCCATAAAAGTCGGAGAATCCATGCTGCACGCCGACAGAGACCCCGCCGCCATGACCAGCATTCCGGCAAAACAGACTTGTGTAATTTTTCGGCTTTTTACTTGGCTCATCGCCTTACCTCTTACTTAATCGATAATATAGCCAAAGGATTGATCGCCTTCGAACAGACCGGAGATTTTGATATCCCCGAAAGTGCGGCGAATATTGCGAGAGAACGCATCCGCCAGATTATTTTTTTGCGCCTCTTTCTTTGCGATTTTTTTCGCCTGGTTCTTGTCACCATAAGGCTCAACCAGATAAGGAGTGATCAGCACAACCATTTCACTTTCATCACGGCGAAAGCTTTCTGATGACATAAGATCGCCAAGAATGGGCGTATTCAGCATACCGGGAATACCGGACAGGTTTTTAACGGTTTGCGATTGCAACAAGCCTGCAATCATAAGCGTCTTACCACTACCGATCTCGACCGTGGTACGCGCTCTGCGAACGTCAAGGCCCGGAACTTCAATGTCGGCAAGCGTCACAGCGCTCTCACGCGACAGCGAAGACACTTCGGTTTCAAGCTGCATACTGATCCGCTCCGGAGACATCACGACCGGCGCAAAAGACAGCGACACACCAAACTGACGGAAGACAACAATAACATTGCCCTCATTGTCCCGCCCCGAAGGAACCGGGAATTCACCACCAGCAAGGAAGCCGGCCTCTTCACCGGAAATGGCGGTCAGGTTTGGCTCTGCCAGAATCTTAGCCAGACCGTTTTCCTCCAGCAACGTCAACACCGTATCAATCGGACCAAAAGCACCAAGCGTTTCAAGCAGGCCAAAGGCCGCGAACGGCGTTTCCGTCACACCGGTCTGAATAACACCGCCGAACAAGCCGCTTAACGTCGGATCAGGGTTATTCTGAATTCCCTCGCCAAAGATGCCGCCCAGATCAGCAATATCAGTATCCGTTCCGCGCTCTTTCAAAAGAGTACGTGAAACTTCAAGTACCTTGACCTTCAACATGACCTGCGACTTGCCGCGGACATTCAGCATATTCACAATAATTTCGTCCGCCGCAGCACTCAGATTCTGAACCTCTCCCATATAATGGGTAACAACATTCGTTACACGCTGCGCGACGTCCGGCGTAGAGACTGTACCGGTCAGGATCAATTGATCAGTCAGCGTCCGTACACTAATATCTTCGTTAGGGAACAGATCATCCAATGTCCGCTGCAAAACCTCATCATCTATTTTGACGTGAACATTAAGACGCTTGATAACCTCACCATTCTCGTCCACAGCAATAAGGTTGGTAGAACCAAGATTGCGGCCAACCAGATAAAGCCGGTTCGACTGTAACGCGCTAACATCAACAACATTCGGGTTCGCGACCATCACATCGGCTATCGGCCCTGACACATCGATGACTTCCGCCATACCCTGAACCAAGATAATGGTCGGGTCTTTTTTATGGGCATCTGACGCTACGGTAACTAGATCCGTTTTAGAAGCGTAAACCGTGACGGCTCCGCCGAAGACAGTCATTACTAACATAGCGACCGCCAGCGGGATCCTCATACAGGATAATTTTGTGGGCAACATAAACATGTTCATATAACTCAGGTCGTTAAATGGGCGTCTTCAAGAAAAAGAACGAGAAAAGTGCAGAACATTAGGGACGGACAGAAATTTCTTCAACTGCCTCACCTCTATAGATTCGCACAACTTTGGAATTCTGGCCAGTATAATCTTGGCCACTGGCTTGCGTGATCTCCCGCAGAACCTCGTCGTAAATATTGGTAATCCGGGCATCGGTCGTCACAGGAGGTCTCTCCATCACGATACTCTCATCACCCAGACGGCGCAGCGTTAGACTAAGGTCACCGAACTCCGAAGCCAGAGCCAAAACCTCAGCCCCTTTGTAATCAACTTCTAATGTGACCGTTTTGCCGACTTTAACCTTGCCGTCCTCTTCCTCGTCACGAAAAGCGCTCTGGTCAACAGCAAGAACCTTCACATTTTGCAGGATCGTTTCGGTCGCCATATCATCGATATACATCTCGATCATGTTATCGATCGCGGGGTTATCCTCGCCCTCGTAATTAATTTTCTGGCGATAGGTCAGCAGAATATCCACGTAATCACCCGGCCCTACAAAACCGCCAACCATGGTCGCGGCTTTGACATTGATAGAAAAAGCACGCATCCCCGGGCCGAGGCTGGCCGCAAGAAAGTTCCCTTGCGTTTCAGAGACCAGCGCACTCTCGACCACCGGCTCACCCTCTTTAAGGGCGCGACGCAAGCGTCCGGAAATCATTTCGGTTGGCTTTTTGTCATCTTCCTGAATAACGGCCCCGGGAAAGCTCGCGCTCTTCGGCCATTCCAGCCACTTAACATTCTCCTCGCTCAGCTTGTCACCAATCTTGAGCGGAGCAGCGGCCACAACGATTTTTACCTTCGGCTCCTCCGCCTTTATAACGGGAGCCTCTTTCTTGCCACCGCTTAGGCTGGCCTGCACCAGCAGGGCGACCAGAACGGCAATCAAAAAACCGCCAGCAAGGACAATGAGTACATTCCTATTCATAGATAAACCTCTAGTAACCTCATGGAATGAGCGCGAAAAGCGCCGAAAAACGAGATAAAAATATTAAAGACGGGAGAGTTATCCCAAGAGTTATTCACATCCAACTATAACAGAAAATATTTTAATTTGGCATCAAAAAGAGTTTTAGCGTATCGGGCGCCAATAAATCCATGTCGTAAAACGCCACAGCAGCTCCAATCGCAATCGGGATACCATAAGCAACGACACCTTCACCATCCTGGGTACGCTGCATCCAGCTTCCGTCAGCAGTAACCTTAAACGGCCTGGTCTTTTTTACAAACAACGCAAACAGACTCAAAAGCACACCAGCGACCGTCATAGCGAGCAAGATCACCGCTAGCCCCTGCAACCCGAACCAAAAGGAATAAGCGGCAATCAGCTTGGAATCTCCGCCGCCCATCTGGCGCATCGCATACATAGCAAATGTTACGATTAAAACAGCACAGCCCGTCATAAAATGGGGAACAAAGCCGGCAAAAACATCTGCACCGGCAAAATGCGCTACCCCGAAAGCAACAAAGAAAGCCACCAAAACGCCGGCGACATACTCATTGGGGATGGTCATCCCCTTTAAATCAGACCACCCGGAAAGTCCGCCGAGTCCAATGGCTGCAGCGATACAAAACAGGTATATGACCATGAATATCATGCAAAACCAAACCAGGTCTGTGGGGAAATAAAACTAAAAAGCAATCAGATCACGGGATTTTTTGCCCCGGAAAAACCGGAGCCCACCCGAAAAGGCAGATGGGCTCCAGTGAAAATTAGATAGACATCAGCGAGACTTAGACCTGACCCGCAGCGCTGTTCATTGAGTCAGCGATAGAGTTAAAGAGCGTCGAAAGGTCATCACCGAACGCAAACACGGCGGCAACAATAGCCAGCGAGATACCGCCAGCAATCAGACCGTATTCAATGGCGGTCGCGCCGTCTTTATCAGCAATATAGGCCTGAACTTTCGAGATAAATTTAGTAAGCATATGCTTAACTCCTTCGTTTGTTTTCCAGCAAGTTTTCGGTTTTTTAATACGCCCCCGGAATGGAAACGCCTAACCGTATTAATATCATTTTATACACGATTTTTTTAATGATCGGTTAAAAAAAGTTAGTATTCGCGATATTCTGGAAAGAAAAAATAGATAGCAATTTAGCAAAAATTGATACAGAAAAACGAACACTTGTGAAAACAAAGTAAAAACAAAGTAAAATTAAAAAAGCTCAAAAAATAAAGATGATCTTGATAATTTTATAAAGCAAAAATCAATTATGGCTTTTTTGTGACCCAGTTAAAGAGACTGTTTTATTTTAGAGGGCATCTCGGAGTACGAACAAAAAGATCAGGCGCCACCCGCTCTTACAATTCTAATACTTCCTCTCTAAGACATTGTTTAGATTAGAAAACATTTGAAATAAATTTTAGCGCCGCAATTTTTTTTAATTTTTTTTCTTTTTTTCGTCCGGCGAGGCTTCCAGCTGTCGTCGTCCTGGCTCTTCTATGGGAAAACCATAAGGGTCGAGCGGAATGCCCCCCGTAACCTCCTGCCCCCAGCGCACGACCAGCGCCTCCTGCCGCGCCTTAATATCTTTAATACGAACAGAAGAGCGCTGTAACAAAAGTGTTCCGACGATACCGGACATTGCCCAGTCAATAAGATAACCAATTCCCGCACCGGCATACATAATACTCATTGCCCGCGGATCTGAAATAAGCTGCACAGACATTTCGGCAGTATGACTCTCCGTCCACAGCTTGATCAAAAACGGCGTACAGGCGGCGAGGTTCATCGCACCAACCGTTATCGCCTTGGTCCCTTTCCCGGTACGGTCAATAACCGCCGCGACAATAGTCGGGATCATCCCCATCAACAACAGGATTGTCGTTGGCATAAATACCAACGCCGTTAAGAGCCCCACTAGACCAAGAAGCTGCCCCTGCCAGGAGATCTTTTTTCTTTTCTTCTTTTTCGTCGCCATATCAGAAAATCGCCGTTTGGGTAAAATGCATAAAAGCAAAAGCCAGGATAAATATCCCCGCCAGAACGCCAGATACAATTGCAGCGACCTCCTGCCCGGTCTCCTTACCAAAACTTTCAGGCTTTTTCAGCTTCTCCTGCAACACTGCATCCTCATCGCGCAGCTCTCCATATTCCTCCATCGCCTTGCGAAAGTTCAGAAAGTCCTTCTGCCGCACTTCATTACTGTCCAGAAGCGTAATAATTTTCACCAGATCGCCACCGGCTTTGAGCTTTTCCACCTTCTTACGCAAACTCTCTCGCAGCTCACGATCATGAAACCGTTCATATACCGGCTCCAGAATATCAGCAACCCAACCTGCAATACCCGGAAACGCATCCAGGCGCGAACGTTTTTGAATAGTCGCCAGCACTTTGATATTCGCCAGCACCTTTTTATGATACTCGCTTGAATTAAGCTCGACAAAAAACGGGTCAATCATGCGCCGGTCCTTGACCGACAAAAACGCCGCAATATGGCGATCTATAAACAGATCAGGGCGGTCCTTGTTTTTAGATATCCCCTCAAACGCAGTCATAAGGTCTTCCGGGTTACGCACGTAATACCCCTTAAGCCTGTCACTGATGCAGGGGCATTCCGCGCTGAGATAATAAAGACAGCGCTCCGGTCCATATCCCAACGTACCCTGACGCAAGAAAGCCCTGCAGCTATCAAATTTGTTGCTAAGCCCGCCAACATCGACACGAATATCCTGCTGCGACGAGAGCCAGTACATAACCAGCTTTTGGTTGATCAACTCGACATAAGGCATCAAGTCTTTTTGCTGCACAAAAGCCTGAGCCATGGCATAAGAAATGCCTTCAGGATGAACTTGCAGCCCCTTGAAACGGATTGGCGCCTCCGGATCAAGCGCGATGGATACTCGTGACAGCAAACGGTCCCAATATCCCGGACCTCGTCCGCCCTCCTGCGCCGTTTCCAGCGCCTGCTCAAACCGGGTGTTTGTTAAATTGTCTTCAAGCGAACGACTGATCCACTGCTCGAGCGCACCACCATCTATCATTTGCACCGCTTCGGCGGGATTTTGATTCAAATCCATCGCCAGCAATACCGGGCGATGATAACGCTCGCCATTAAAATGCACGGGACGGCTCGCCTTTTGCTTCTTAGAACTTTGCTTGGGGCTTAGGCGCTGCCCGTTCATCCATGCTTCGACCTCATCAAGCGTCCAGCGCTGCGCCCGGTCGTCATATAGCAGCCCCCGCAGCAATTCAAGAATCGCCCCCGTAAAACGCTCTTTACCGGTCAGCGCCGCGTAACTGCCAAATTCGACTTTCTGACGAATAATTTCTTCATCCGTAAAGTCCTGCATCGGGTCCCGCGTGCGCAGTACGGTGGCGATGGTGACACCAAACGCATACATATCATCCTCGATAGTGCCACGCCCTTTTGCGGCACTATCGCAAATCGCTCGCTCAACAGGCTCAAACAAAGCCGGCTGCAACAAAGATGGCGGTGTCGAAAGACATTCGCCCAGAATGACACGGTCCCCCGCTCCTTCCGAGCCACCGTCAAAAATATTCATAGGGTTAATGCAGCCATGCACCATGTCGCTATCACGAAGGTCTAATAAGACATTGACCATCGGCAAGATGAAACTCTTTAGCGTCACGTCAGGCCGCCAGCCAAGCCCGCCCTTCTTCATGCTTTTCATCAGCGGCTTGCCGAGCGTGTTTTCGTAAATAAACACATACCGCTCGCCTTGCGCTGGCGGCCAATAAACAACCCCCGAAGCGACCAGCCGGACAATCCCTGGGCTGACAATAGCCGCAAATTTGGCCGCCATCAGAGAACGCGGAACAAGATGGTTTTCGCAAATCAGCGCAAAGAATTCCTCTTGCACATCCCCCTTTTTACGCGCGGCATAGGCAAGCGACGGTCCGCGATCCAGATGGGAGAGCCGCTTTTTGGTAAGAATTTCGATTTCTTCGCTGAATAAGGCAATTTCAGCATGAGGCTCGCGATGCGCTGGCACGGGCGCGGCATCCCCATGACCGT
>CBDUPU010000052.1:0-12371 GCA_965369185.1 uncultured Rhodospirillales bacterium | reverse complement strand
CCGCTGGTCGATCGCCCGAAACCGTTTGATTGGGAAGCCGCCTATACTGCCATCACAAAAGGTTATGAGAAAGACTTCAACCCGCAGCGCTGGGTCGCGGTCTATCAAAATGGCCGCCTGGTTTATGAAGGCGGCGAAGCCGAGCACCATCCTTTTCTCGATATTATCGAACAGTGCGACGCCCGCAACAAGGGTGACTACGACAAGTCGATGGAGATTGCCAAGGACGCCTTTAAACAAGCCGGTAAGCTGGTCAACATTGACCATGACGCCAACGTCGCGCTGGTGATGAAGGTCACCGAAGAAGAAGGCAAATGCGGCATTATCGTTCGCGGCCCGAACAAAGTAACGACCTTTAACATGAACGCTCACGCAGCGCGCGGCCGCTCGGTGAAGCCTTCGCAATGCCTGACGGCAGCGGCGGCATTTCTAGAGGGCATCCAGCTGGCCTTTTTTATCGGTTTCACCCATCAGAAAGAACGTTATGAGCTGCTTGATGCCGGATCGAACGCCGTGCGCCAGGCCGAAGCGGCCAGCCACAAGCTCGGACGCCTGAACGCGGCAATTTCGCAGTTTGAAAGCCTGCTGAATGTTTCCTACCGCCCCGACCGGCCAAATTTCTCGGATATGGTCGATGAAGCAGAAGAATTTGCCCGCAAAGTCCTTGCGACCGAAATCGAAGCCAAAATCGCATCCGGTGAAATGGATAGGGGCGACTGGGTTGTTTAACCCCCCCCCCTTTAACCAATCTTGAAATCGCGACCGATAATATGGCTCAGCCCGTCACGGGTGCTGCGGTTATGGGCGTTAATCAAATTGACAAGCGTCTCACGCACTTTGGGATTGTCCCAGCTACGAAGCTGCGCAATGACCTCATCGGCTTCGGCGCAGTTCTTGATAAAGGCATGGAAGTCGCTGGAAGAAAACTCGAGGTCGATCAGATTATCATAGGCCAGTTTAGCAAAATCCCAGTAGCCGGCCTTGATGTCGCTGTTTTTGATCGCTTTTTGCATCACCGGATCATCGGGATAGAATTTCTTGCAGATCAGTTTTTTATATTCCTCTTTCACCGCATCAGTGCTGGGCGAAAAATAAATAATCGGTGACGGGAAGTTCTCGGGGCCGAAATTATCAGGGTGGCGATAGATCAGGCCGATCTGGGTATTTTGATAAAAATGCACCGTCGATTCCGCGTAGGTACCGGTCCCGCCGGGCAGAGCGATCTGCGCGCCGGACAGCAGGTGATACATAAGCTGGCGCACCTTTTCATTCGGGGCAACGATGATGGAATCGGCGTCCGTGGTAATTTCCTCGAAATGCGCTTCAGCGACCTGCAGAGAAAAGACAGAAGTAATCTTGCCGCCCGCTTCTTTGACAGCATCGCAAACCGCGCCCATCATGCCGATACCACTGCCGGGATAAACCGTATTAAAGCCTGCGGCGACGACTCTTTTGGCAAGGTCCTTTACCGCGGCGACCAGATCCGGGTCGCTGCCGGTGGCGGAGCCGGCAATATAACAGATGGATTTTTCGCGCTTGGCCTGACTGACCAGCTCGACCGCTTTAAAATGGTTGACGTTATTGCTGTCCAGCACATGCAGATCATAGCCGTTATCTTTCAGGAACTTGCTCATATTTGCGAGCACGTTTGGATCTGTCTGCTGCTCGGTCAGTATGACGGCGGTTTTACGCTTTTGCTTCGCGGCTTCCTGTTTAAAACTGTCGGCGACTTTTTTACTCATAGTCATTTTCCCTGTTCTGATTTCGCGTACAGTAAAACCCCCTGCCGATTATGGCAAGGGGTTTATAGAAAGTCGTATATAGGCTGCTTAATGCAGGGCTTGTTTAGGCCGCTTTTTGCTTCGCCTGTTTTGCGAGATTACGCAGCACGTAATGCAAGATGCCGTCATTTTTGTAGTAATCCAGCTCGTCCAGCGTATCGATGCGGCAAAGGACCTTAACGTCCTGCTTGCCATGAATGCGCAGTGTCAGCTCGGCGCGCGGCTTGAGGTCTTCAATGCCGACAATGTCGAACTGCTCTTTACCGGTCAGGTGCAGCTTTTCGCGGTTCAGGCCATCGACAAATTGCAGCGGCAATACGCCCATCCCGATCAGGTTGGAGCGGTGAATACGCTCGAAGCTCTCGGCAATGACGGCCTTTACGCCGAGCAAACGCGTTCCCTTTGCCGCCCAGTCACGGGAAGAGCCGGTGCCGTATTCCTTGCCGGCAACGACGATCAGCGGCGTGTCGTTTTCCATGTATTTCATGGCAGCATCATAAATGCTCATCTGCTCGCCGCTTGGAACATGGACGGTGTAGCCGCCTTCGACGCCCGGCACCATTTCGTTTTTGATGCGGATATTGCCGAACGTGCCGCGCATCATGACTTCATGATTACCGCGACGCGCACCGAAAGAGTTAAAGTCTTTCGGCTGGATATCGTGCTCCATCAAATAGTGACCGGCCGGAGAGTCTTTTTTGATCGAGCCGGCAGGTGAAATGTGATCCGTCGTAACGGAATCGCCAAGCAGGGCAAGGCAATGCGCGCCTTTAACATCTGAAACCTGCCCCGGCTGACCTTTCATGCCTTCGAAGAAAGGCGGGTTTTTGACGTAGGTCGATACCGGGCGCCAGTCATAGGTTTCACTTTCATCAGCGCCGCCAATCGTGCGCCACTGTTCCGGCCCTTCAAAGACGTTGGCGTAGCGTTCACGGAACATGGCAGGCGTAAGACTGTCATTGATCATCTGCTTGATCTCTTCCGGCTTCGGCCAGATGTCTTTCAGGTAAACATCGTTACCATCCTGATCCTGTCCGAGCGGCTCGTTGTAAAGATCGACCTTCATGCTGCCAGCCAGCGCGTATGCGACCACCAGCGGCGGCGATGCCAGATAGTTGGCGCGGACATTCGGGTTAATGCGGCCTTCGAAGTTACGGTTGCCGGACAGAACGCCGCAAACCGTCAGGTCGTTGGCTTCAATGGCTTCGCGGATATTGTCAGCCAGCGGGCCAGAGTTACCGATACATGTCGTGCAGCCATAACCGACAAGGTTAAAGCCGAGCGCATCGAGATCGTCCTGCAAACCTGCTTTTTCGAGATAGTCGGTAACGACCTGCGAGCCCGGTGCCAGCGAGGTTTTCACCCACGGCTTGACGCTCAGCCCTTTTTTCAGGGCGTTACGGGCGAGCAAGCCCGCACCGATCAGCACGGACGGGTTGGAAGTATTGGTGCAGCTGGTAATCGCGGCAATCACCACATCACCATTGCCAAGATCGTGGTCCGCGCCGCTGACAGCATGGCGGGTAAAGTGCTCTTCGGGGCCGACCGGCTTAATTCCGGCTTCGCCTTCCATGCGTTCCTCAGCACGGTGTGAAGGTTCTTTTTTCATACTTTCCGACAAATGGTTACGGAACATATCCGCAGCTTCGGTCAGCTTGATTTTATCCTGCGGGCGTTTCGGACCGGCGATACACGGCACAACATCGGCAAGGTCGAGTTCCAGCGTATCGGTAAAGACCGGGTCAGGCGTATTGGCATCGCGCCACAGCCCCTGCTCTTTCGCATAGGCTTCGACCAGTTTGACGCGATGCGGGTCGCGGCCGGTGAAATCGAGGTAACGCAGCGTTTCCTGATCGATCGGGAAGAAGCCGCAAGTACTGCCGAATTCCGGCGACATGTTACTGATGGTCGACTTGTCCGGCAAGCTGAGGTGATCAAGGCCTTCGCCATAGAACTCAACGAACTTGCCGACGACGCCCTTTTTACGAAGCATTTCGGTAATCGTCAGAACGAGGTCGGTCGCGGTTGCGCCCTCTTTAAGTTTTCCGGTCAGTTTGAAGCCGATCACTTCCGGGATCATCATCGAAATCGGCTGGCCAAGCATGGCGGCCTCTGCCTCGATCCCGCCAACGCCCCAGCCAAGAACGGCGAGCGCGTTAATCATTGTAGTGTGCGAGTCGGTACCGACCACGGTATCAGGATAAGCAACGTTGCGGCCATTTTCTTCGTCCTGATCGACCCAGACAGTCTGGCCGAGATATTCAAGGTTTACCTGGTGGCAAATGCCTGTGCCCGGCGGCACGACACGGAAGTTGCGGAAGGCCTTTTGCCCCCAGCGCAGGAACTCATAACGCTCGCCATTACGCTCGAACTCGCGCTCGACATTGTGCTCAAACGCCATCGGCGTACCGAATTCATCGACCATAACAGAGTGGTCAATCACAAGATCGACCGCAGTAAGCGGATTAATCGCCTGCGCGTTACCGCCGAGCGATACCATCGCCTCGCGCATTGCGGCCAGATCAACGACAGCCGGAACGCCGGTGAAATCCTGCATTAGCACGCGAGCAGGACGAAACGCGATTTCCTGATCGACGTTGCCACCATTATCGATCCAGCTTTTCAGCGCCTTAACATCATCTTCCTTGACCGTACGACCATCTTCAAAGCGCAGCAAATTCTCCAGCAGAACTTTCAGCGTATAGGGCAAGCGAGAAATATCGCCGAGCTTTTCTGCGGCGGCCTTGAGGCTGAAATAATCATATTCCTTACCATCTACGGTGAGGGTCTTGCGGGTTGCGAGCGTATCCTGTCCGGTCTGGGTCATTATTGCATTTCCTTTTCTTTAGGCGGTGTTCTTTCCGGAAGGAAATATAGCACCCACAGGGCGCGGAGCAAACGGTTAACACGTTAAATAAACGGCTTAATAACTGCCAACTGAGTGGCAAGCGAACGGGCAAGCGGGCGAATATGAAGAATTACCTCAAAATCTGACATATTTATCCATATTTACGCCACATTTGATCGGCATTATTAAAAATAGGACAACAAACCTCCCTCGGGGTTTTCCAGCAAACGGTCCAGCTAAAATAAAACCGCTGTCTCTCCTTGCGACAGCGGTTCTTTTTTTGTCATTTCAGAAAATTTTCAGCGGCAGAAAGCCGGCATTTTAAGGACGGGGCGGCGCGGCCAGCAGCGCGTCGCGGCCTTGCCGCAAAGTTTCCTGCGTCAGGCTGGTATCGTGAACTTCATTCATGTCGCCACTGAGCACACGGTTGACCTGATCAAGATTAAGCCTGAGCGATTCCCCGCTCGCAAGGTCGCGAAAAACGGCAACCAGTTCAAATTGGCCGCGCTGTATTTCACGCACATCCAGTTCGTCTTCCAGTTCCATGGTCATGATTGCGGCTCCTTTTTTTCAGCAAAAGCGGCACTTCCTATATTTAACATAACTTAAAAAATGTAAATGACTCCTTTAAATGACCTCTTTGTAACGGAACAGTCTGACGCTATAAGAAAGATCATGATTCCCGAACTTGGACATTTTGCACTTATTCTGGCGCTGTTCATGGCTGCCGCACAAGTGGCTCCGGCGCTCAGTCGCCGCGCGGCCGTTTTGCAGGCGGCGCTGGTGTTAATGGCGGTAGCGGCGCTGTTATGGTCGGCGCTGACGCTTGATTTCACGGTAACGCTGGTGGCTGAAAATGCCCACACGCTTAAACCGTTTTACCGCAATGTCGCCGATGTGTTTTCCAGCCCGGCCGGATTCGGCATGCTGCTGCTTGGCGTTATCGCGCTGCGCGGGGCGGCCGTTGCCAGCAACCATTCCCATTCGCTCGTGCCGCGAGGTTTCGCTGCGATGGGCCTGTTTTTACTGGCGCTGGTTTTGTTTCTCGCCACGCCGTTTGCGCGGATTTACCCGCCGCCCTTTGACGGTATCGGCTACGATCCTTTTGCCTCCCCTGCTCTCGCGGCTCCCACCGCACAACCCGGCAGTCCCTTGCCTGCGTTTCGGGCAGAAGGTCTGGATGCTGATGAGATTAAGGGGCCGGCCTTGATCAACTTCTTCGCAAGCTGGTGCGCGCCGTGCGAAGCCGAATGGCCGGCACTGGAAGACCTATCGGAGTCCGGCCTCCGTATTTACGGCATCAGCTTTAAAGACAGTGCCGAGGACAATGCGGCCTTCTTAAAACGACTCGGCAATCCTTACATCCAAACCGGCGCAGACCCGAATGGCCTTGTCGGAGCCACCTTTAATCTGCACGGCCTGCCCGTGAGCTTTTTGATCGATGAAAATGGCGTTATCCGCTATCGCCATGACGCGCCGCTGACGGATATGGATGTCGCCGAAATTAAGGAGCTTCTGCAATGATGCTTGTCATGATACCGGCGACAATCCTGACGATCGTTGCGCTGAACATTCTTCTCGCGCCGCTGATGCACGGTACGGGAAAACAAAAAACTGCCGGCTGGGCGCTGCTGGTGGTGGTCACTGTCGCAGCGATGGGGCTTTATCTAAAGCGGGGCGCACCGGACGTACCTGCCGCTCCGGCAGTTTTTGAAAAACAAGGCCCGCGTTACGAACAGCGCCAGTTAATTAAAAAAGAACTGGACCTAGCCGAGGCTTTGAAAGCGGCGCCGGAGGATACAGCTTTGATGCTTAAGCTCGGCGAAGCGCGATTGCAAAACGGCCGGATGGATGCGGCCATCAAGGTTTTGAGCGCGGCCCACGAAAAGGCGCCAGAAGACAATGCAATCAGCACGAAGCTTGGCGCGGCACATTATGCGGCGGCGCTGGCGGCGTTTTTGCTGGAGGACAATAAGGACGCGGCGCAAAAGCATTTTGAAAGAGCGCAGAAAATCGCGCCGGAAGATGCGCCTTACCGTGAGAAAATGCTACACGATATCAAGAATTTTCACGAAGAAACCTGACAGGCTTTGCCCAGACGGGCATATTCGCCGGGCGTATCGACTTCACGCTGCAGCGCCCGCTGTTCACTGATCATCTGAGTGTATAATACGCCCAGTCCGCGCTCTATTTCTTCCTGCATTCGCGCCTGCGCATAAACCAGATTGCTTTGCGGCATTTGAGGTGACAGGTAATCGGATGGCATGGACAGCATCATTTGCAGGCCGTCGCTAAAACGGGCGCGATACTTTTCTAACAAGCCGCGATCGACCTCGACATGCCGCGCTTCATGCCCGAACAGCTCTCGGAACATGCAATGATTATCTTTCAGGTCGCTGGCAATATAGATATGCGGATTCATTTCAATCGTAACGGAGATGCTTTTTAGCGCGACACAACCGAGCGAGCCGTCTTTATCGAGATTTTGACGAAACTTCATTTTGTGACGGATTGCGATATTACTGCTCATCGCGCCGCCGACATCCGCCGTTCCATGTACGCCCCTTTCGGAACCATCAACGCCAAGCCGGTTGAGCGCCTGAACGGGGCGTGACAAATCATATTCAGCCTGCGTCTCCTGAATAACGACCTCGACCGACGGAAGCGCATTCACAAGCCCGCAGCCTTTTGCCGCCACCGGCACAGGCATCATCAAGATCATCAGGGCTGTCAGGCACAAAAACGCCTTGCCGTTCCGCATTACTTTCCTCACTGAATTGTGAGAAACTTAATTCTGGAAATAAAAATGTAAAGGGTTTTCTCTTATACAGCTGATTTTGCTCGACAAAAAACTACGACAGAGCAGCACAAGCCTAGCCGCCGGAACAATCAGCCACGATCTCATCATAATATTCAGGCAGGTCGGTTTCGCGGCGCAAGGTTTCTGCCTGTAACGCGATTTTATCAACCATGCCCTGAACAAGATCTTTGATCTCCTGCTTTTTCTGGGCGATAACATCATCAATATCAGCGCCTTTTAACGGATAGCCCTGAAGTTCCTTAAAGTAAGCGCTCAAATATTGCTGCATTTTTCGGCTCTCAGTTCCGATAAGAAGTTCGTCCTGCTGCATCAGTTCTGATTCCAACCCAACAAGCTCATCAAACATGCAGCTGCCCGCCTCATGCTCGGAAGCGATTTCAACCTTATGATCTATCATGACCTTCACATGGACGGACTTTACCGCGACGCAGCGGTTAGACGCGTATGGAACCAGATCCGTTTCCGTCTCTACTCTGAATTTGGCGAAACCGTTATTCCCCTGACGCAGCGGCATTTTGGCGTTATAGCGACGACTTTTTTCGCGGGCGATGTCAAAGGCACTCTTGGTAAGGCTCTGAAACATATTGCCGTTAAAATGCTCTACCTGTACCCGCACCACACCATGATCGGGACAGGCTTTTTCATCTTGCGCCATGGCCGGGGGCGCAGCATACGCAAACATGAAAAAGGTCAAAAACGCCATAAATACATGCATATGGATACCTATCGTCCCTTCTGGCAAATTGCCGAAACACGCTCATATTCCTCAAGACTATCGACCTGCGCCTGCAGACGCGACATTTCCTGATAGAGCATCAGTTTACGCGAATCGACGGCCGCCTTGACATGATCGACAAGCCTGGCCTGTACGTCGGCGAGATCTTCATATTTATAGGGCCCCATGGCACCAACACCATCGACCGCCTGCTTGACCGCCTGGCCGATCTCTGTAGCGTAGCGGTTAATCACCGCGCGATCGACATCCACGTGTTTTAGCTCATGCTCCACAATTGCGTCACGGCAAGCAGGATTGCGCCTGTGCTCTCTGGCGATATAAATTTTCGGCTCCAACGCAATATCGATTGTGATTTTTTCATACCAAAGGCAGGCAATCTGACGATTTGGATATTTCCGCACGCCCCATGTCACATTTGTATGCATGGCGGGGCGATCATGACGCAAACCGCCTGTGGTCGTATCCGCACCGGGGGCATAAGGGCTGATTGTATCTGTTTTAAAGGCGCCCAGCTCTTTACTGGATAAGGTGTAATCATACTGGATCGGCGCCGAGGTTGGATTAATGCTGATAAACGGCGGCTGCGGTACATTACATTGCACCACATTCCCTGCCAAAATCAGCAAGCCGCCCGCTGTCAGTAGATCAAAACCTAACATTACAGATCCATAATGGCATATTTCAGTTAACAGCCCCTTGCCATTATGATACCAAATGATACCAATTCACGAGAATTAGAAGCCAAATAAAGGGCCTGAAACATGATTTTAATCGGTAAATTGTTGCTTTTGGCACTCGATGTCTATTTCTGGATCGTTATTTCCAGCGTGGTTATCAGCTGGCTGATCGCTTTTGATGTTTTCAACGTCCGCAACCCACAGGCAGCAAATCTTGTAAGGCTGCTTGAAAAAGCAACAGAGCCGGTTTACCGCCCGTTGCGTAAATTCATTCCGTCGCTCGGCGGCATTGATGTGACACCGATCGTTGTGATTTTCGGCATTACCATCGCCAAAAACATCGTCGCCTGGATCTTTTTCCAACCTGTCGCGTATTAATAATAACCAGATAATCAGGAGCTACCTGACATGAGCGAACCGGCCCGCATAATAGATGGAAAGCTCGTCGCTGCACGGCTGCGCGAAAAGCTCTCAGAGCAGGTCGCGGCCAGCAATATCAAGCCCGGCCTTGCCGTCATACTGGTTGGCGAAGACCCCGCCAGTCAGGTTTATGTCCGCAACAAGATAACCGCTTGCGAAAAAACCGGGATCAGAAGCTTCGAACATGTCCTGCCTGCCAATAGCAGCCGCGACGACATTGCCGCGCTGATTAAAAACCTGAACAAGGACGACCAGATTCACGGCATCTTGCTGCAACTGCCCCTGCCGGATTCCCTGTCAGCTGTGCAGGAAGAGCTGGTGCAAATGATCGCGCCGGAAAAAGACGTTGACGGGCTGACCGTCACCAATGCCGGCAAGCTGTTTCTCGGCCTGCGCGACGGGCTGGTGCCGTGCACGCCGCAAGGCAGCCTGATGCTGATCAAGGAAGTACGGAAAGACCTGACAGGCCTTCACGCCGTTGTTGTCGGCCGCTCGAACCTGTTCGGCAAGCCAATGGCGCAATTGCTGCTGGCAGAGAACTGCACCGTTACCCAGTGCCACTCCCGCACCGCCGACCTGCCAGGCATATGCAGGCAAGCCGATATTCTGGTAGCGGCGGTCGGACGACCAAACATGATCAAAGCAGACTGGATCAAGGCTGGCGCAACCGTGATTGATGTCGGCATTAACCGTAACGAAGACGGCAAACTTGTCGGAGACGTTGCCTACGAAGATGCACGTCATATTGCAGGCGCCATCACGCCGGTCCCCGGCGGGGTTGGCCCGATGACAATTGCCTGCCTTCTTGCCAATACCGTCAAGGCCGCACTCGGATAAGCCTTACCGAGACCATGTACAAATTTTCTTGACCCAACGTCAATTTTCATAATAACAATAGCGCCTACACGATCCAGGAAAGCGCTATGAGTAAAGGCGACCTAAAAAAGCTATTCGACAAACGCGCCGCGCGTCCGGAACATCTGGAGCGCATGCTACAAAAGCTTGAATCACTAAAACCCGCCAGTATCACGCTAGAAGAACGCAGCAAAGCAATCCGCATCCTGTCCGAGGCCGTACTTTCCGAAGCTGAACAAGGTAAATTCTGGTTCAGACTGCCGGAAAACAGCGTGGTAACCCTGTATGAAGAGCCATTTGACCGCGAAATCAAACAGATCGTAAGAATGCTGGAATCCCTGTCATTATCGACTTACGCCAAGAAATGGGCGATAACACGCGGCGCAGAGCTGGGCAAAGAGCTCAGAAAACAGCTCCCCGTGGAAGAAATTGAAGACAAGTGGGAGTTTATGCCGTGGGACAAAAGGCTCGCACTGCTGCAAAAAGTCACAAAGCTGCAATGCGATATCTTTCAAGAAGGTGCGATCCGCTTTAAGCCGGCCAAAATCCAGTTCCACGAAAACCCGCAGGTACGAGGTTTTATCGAATCCTGTCCGCTAGATATCGAAATGAAAACCATTGCGCCTTCAAACATCAATAAACTTCGTGTGCTGACCACAACCTTTACCGCCAACGCATCGACAGCGGTGCATGAACAGCTTCACAGTATGTTTATGCAACTTGCCATCGCCGAACGTCATGGCCTGATGCCACAAGACCACCCGTTGAAAGAAGATGCGAAAAAGCTCCTTGCCAGACACCGGCATCTTGGCATTGGCGTTTATCAGATCGGTAGCGCTTATAAAGCAGACCCGGAAGAAAAACTGACGTTTGCCTGCCAGAAGGCCTTTAAAGATGCTTATAGCAACGACAACAATTTTTCATGCTGGGGGGCGCTGAAAGATTTTGCCAACAAATTTATTCCGTAATCTGTGGCGACGAGCAAGCCGTTTAGCATCAAATTTGCCTTTCAAACCGAAAACGGCGACAGTACCGGCTATGAAAAAAGAGACCGCGCCAAACAAGCACGGCAATGGCATGGAGAACGTCAGCCCGGCAGAAATTCTTAAAGCCTGTGGCGAGATGCATAAAAGGCTGGAAAAAGCCGCAAAAAAACACAGGATTTCTCTGGACGCGCCGGGATGGGTTGACGACAGGCCGCTTACAAACGAAGTCTCCGCATTGCGCGATAAATTTAACCTGCTTGCCTTCAGCACCACCTATCAGGGCTGGTCAGAAAGGCAGCGCAAAAAGCTTGCGCGCGCACTCGCCGCCGATAAAGATTTTCGCGCTGCAGCTGATAATTGGGACCTTTTGTCCAACCAGGACAGAATCGCGCAAATTACCAAAGCCGGCACACAGATGATGAAGCTTTACAGTGATGGCGGGAAGCTATTTCCACCGAAGACTATCCAGCTGCGCTTTTACGAACAAGGCAGCGATGCGGGAAGTAACTATTTCGAGCTGGGCAGCACAGCCAGATCATTAGCCGATGCCGCGCGGTGCCGGATATCTTTGAACATGCACAAGGAGGCAGGTTTTAATAGATTCGAGCGCGCGTTAAATATCGCATTTCACGAACACCTTCATGCCGTCCATTTCAGCCTTTCTGATTATTTCACCCAATGCAAAAAGCCGGAAAGACACCTGCTCGGTAAAGACATGGAGGTTCTACATTATAGCGAGAAGCTATATAGAATCGGCTTCTGCAACATCAGGACGCTATATCAGGCCATTCCATGGGAGCGCGACGCCTATCATAACGCCAAGCACTTCGTCCGCGACTTGTACGAAGCGCTGCACGCTTATCGCCCCGCCCCCTGATCATCCGTACTTTAAATCTCGGCCCTACTCGCCTTGCGCGGCGCTAAAGCCCGGCTTGCCATCGAAGGTATGCAGCATCACGGCTTTAGTGAAATTCATGTCGCACTGGTTCAGCTTGTCCATTAACGCGATCACTTCCGATGTCTTCACCGAGCCGTTTTTGCCCATAAAGCGCAAGCGCCAGTTATCGGCGCAAAAGGTTTCCGGTTGCCCTTCCGGCCAGACCTTTGTGCCGCGGTTGGAGATAAGTTTCAGCTCCAGCCCTTCAGTGACGCAAGGCAGGACCTTGGCGGCCAGTTCGTCAGGGGTGCCGTCCCAGTTAAGGTTAAGATCAACGCCGACGCGTTCTTTGGCCTCTTCCTTACGCGGG
>CBDUPU010000051.1:0-12436 GCA_965369185.1 uncultured Rhodospirillales bacterium | reverse complement strand
GGATATTGCAGCGCCATGCCAACGCCAATAACAATCAGCATCAGGCAGGCCAGCATCAGGGCAATCGGGCCACCGATCAGGTATATTATTGTCAGGAAGAATATCGAAAACGGCAGATCAACAAGACCTGTCAAAGTCGCCGAAGTCAGAAAATCACGCACGGAGTCAAATTCGCGCAGCATATTTGCAAACGCGCCGCTTGAAGGAGGACGGCCGGCCAGCTTCATATTCAGCAGGTGATCATAGACCCGCCGCGTTACCACCACATCAATACGGCGGCCAGCAAGATCGATAAAATAACCGCGCAAGGTGCGCATAATCAGGTCAAAGCCATAGGCGGTCAGCGCGCCAATCGCGAGAACCCAGCCTGTTTCAACCGCATTATTGGGAATAACCCGGTCGTAAAAATTCATAATAAAGAGAGGCCCGACCGCCCCGAACAAATTGACCAGTATCGCAGCGATCAAAACGCGGCCATACAGCCCTTTATTCTCTCCGACAACACCCCAGAACCAGTGACGGCTGGCATCCTGTAAATCCGGTGCTTCCGGGTCGGTGAATTCCGGGCGGGGGTGAACATAGATAACATAACCGTTATACGCTTTTTCAAGGTCGCCATAGGCGATATCCCGCGTCGTCCCGGTTTCCGGCAGAAAAATCGTTGCCCGGCTGCCTGCGACAGAGAGCAAGACACAGGTCTGATCTTTCTTGAGAATTAGAACGGCGGGCAGAACGGCGGCTGAAATCTTGTCGAGGGCAGCATGCCGCAACACTTTGGTTTTCAAACCAAGCCGCTGCGCAGCCTCGCAGAACAAGTCCGGCCCCATGCCCGCCTCGTCATAGGCGAGACCGGCGCGAATCGCCTCAGCCGATTTAGCGCGCCCGTAATGGGACGTCAGAAAAACAAGGCATTCCAGCAACGGATCAATCCCCGCTGCGCTGGCTTTTTTACGCTCAGGCGTGGCCTTCACCTTGTTTTGGCCGTTCGTTTTTTCAGTCTCACTGCTCATGAACTTCTGCCGAAACCACATTCAGGGCTTCTTGCAATCGCCCCATCCCGGCGAGAATAGCGTACTGCCCGGCAAGCAATCTGTATTCCGCGTTCATCAGGGACAGTGATGTGTTAAAGCGCGAATTATCGGCTTGCAACAATTGCAGAAGATTAATTCGAGCGCCTTCAAATTGGGCTTCATAATTTTTGAAAAGATCGTCATTAATTTCTCGGCGCTCACGCAGAATATCAAGCTGGTTTCTCGCCGTTTCGGCATCGGCATAGGCGATGCGAATATCACGCTCGATCTGGCGCTCCTGCTGCTGTCGTTGGGCGCGGCTTTCAGACGCGCGATGACGGCTTTTACGCACGCGCGCGACCTGACCGCCTGCAACTGAAATATCCCAGTTCAAACGCAATACGGCTTTGGCGTCTTCTACCTCGCCGCCGATTTCTTCGCGTTGATCACGTTCCAGATAGGAAAGCTCGCCATTTATGTCAGGGAAATAGCCCTGCTTTTCGGCCTCAGCTTCGCTTTCAAGAGCGTGCTCTGACATCTCGGCGGCTTTCAGCGCCGGGTGATGGGACATAGCAAACTCAACGGCTTCATCAACCTCGACAGGGATAAGATCAAGCCGCGGCACCGGACGCTCAAAAACTTCTGTCGCGACATAGCCGGTGAGTTCGGCGTATTTTGCATTGGCCGTGCGGAGCTGTCCTTCGACGCCCGCCCTTGTATTATCAAGCTGGGCCTTAATGTCGCGCGCCTGCACAATCATCGATTCATCGGCAGCACCTTCATCGACCATATATTGAATCCGCCCCTGATAATCAGCAAGCTTCTTTTCGTGGGCGCTGATCCGCGCCAAAGCCTCTTGCGAACGCAGCACATCCAGATAGGCAAGTGCCGTGCTTAGCGCCAGATCTTCACGGACATCAACAATCTGATAGTTTGCGGAACCACGCCGGAAGGCAGCAGCATCAACGCGGTTCGCCGTCTCAAAACCGTCAAAGATCGGCTGCGTCAAGGTCACTGACCCTTCCCACAAATACGAATAAGCGCTGTCTTTGGTTACCTGCAGGCCGCGGCTGGTGCTATTGCTACCGAAAGCGCGGCCACCGGTTCCCCGGATATTGACGGTTGGAAAATAATCGGCCCACTGCTCTTTTCTCTCCGCCTCGTACGCTTCGCGGTTCGCCTTGGCGGCCTCGACGCTCGGATGATAGTTGAGCGCACTTTCAACCGCACGCCCAAGCGTTTCCGCCCCGGCAGAGCCGGAAAGCAAGGATAGGGATAGAATCAGGGCGCTGGCTTTCGCCAGCAGAGACGGTTGATACTTAAGCATAAATTTTATCTGCACAGATAATATAGAACGACAAACAACAAGTTTATCACGTTGAATCTTAACGAATTACAGGGAGTGGCGCAAGCACGATCATTGCCCATTATGGAATAGAAACAAAATAGACCGACAATTCCCCGGTTAGGGCTTCACAAAATCAGCAATTTGTTGCATGTTCTTGGCTATATTGATTTTTTTATTCTTGATCACAACAGACAAGGAAATGCGCCCGTGAGCCTCAAAATCGCCGTACCGAAAACCACGACAGCCAACGAAAAGCGCGTTGCCGCTTCGCCGGAGACCGTGAAAAAACTGACCGGCATGGGCTGCGAGGTCAGAGTAGAATCCGGCGCCGGAGAAGGCGCAGCCATTGTTGACGACATGTTTAAAGACGCTGGCGCAAAAATCGCAAAAAGTGCTGCAGAAGCCTGCAAGGGCGCCGACATCGTTCTTTCGGTACAAGCCCCCACTGATGATGAAATCAAGCTGATGGACAAAGACACTTTACTGATCTGTCAGATGAACCCGTACAGTAATGAAGCCCTGATTAAAAAGCTGGCTGCGGCCGGCATTACAGCAATGGCGATGGAACTGGTGCCGCGGATCAGCCGGGCGCAAGCCATGGATGTTTTGTCATCGCAGGCCAACCTCGCCGGCTACAAGGCGGTGCTTGATGCCGCAGAACATTTCGGGCGCGCTTTCCCGATGATGATGACCGCTGCGGGCACCGTGCCACCAGCCAAAGTATTTATCATGGGCGCAGGGGTTGCTGGCCTGCAGGCCATTGCGACAGCCAAGCGTCTTGGCGCTGTTGTTTCCGCGACAGACGTTCGCCCGGCAGCAAAAGAGCAGGTCCAGTCACTAGGAGGCAGCTTCGTTGCGGTCGAAGACGAAGAATTTAAAGCGGCCGAAACTTCCGGCGGCTATGCCAAGGAAATGTCCAAGGAATATCAACAAAAACAGGCCGCGCTGATTGAACAGACAATGGCCAAGCAGGACATTGTTATCACAACCGCCCTTATCCCCGGCCGGCCGGCGCCGAAGCTGGTAACCGAAGCCATGATCAAAAGCATGAAACCGGGCTCTGTCATTGTTGACCTCGCGGTTGAGCAAGGCGGCAATGTCGCCCTGTCAGAAGCGGGCAAAGTCGTGACCAAACATGGCGTGACAATTATCGGACACCGCAACGTGCCGAGCCGCCTCGCCGCCACGGCCGCTTCCTTGTACGCAAAAAACCTTCTTAACCTCCTGAACCTTCTGGTTAAAGAAGGCAAACTGGCAATTGACTGGGAAGATGACATTGTCAAAGGCATCGCCCTGACCAAAGACGGCAAGCTGATACACCCGCAATTTGGCGGTAAAGCCGCAGCCGCGCCAGCGGATAAAGACGCGCTGCAGGTCGCGGAAAAGCCAGCTACGGCGAAAAAAGCAACCGCGAAGAAAGAGCCTGCCAAAAAAGGCGCAACCGACAAAAAAGCCGCGAGCAAAAAAACGACAGCTAAAAAAGCACCGGCTAAAAAAGCGGCCAGCAAGAAAACCGCCGCCAAGAAAACAACGACAAAGAAAGCAACCACCAATAAACCGGCAGCCAGCAAAAAGGCTGACGGCAAGACGGGGTAATTAAATTATGACCGAAGAAAAAACTAACATTACAGAGAACGCGACGGACCTCGCCAACCAGCTAAAACTACTCTCTGAAAAGGCCGCCAGCCTTGCCGTTGAGGCAAGCGAGGCACTGAGCACGGGGGCACATGGCGACTCTTTTCTGGTGAACGGGCTGACCGTTTTCGTACTTGCCTGCTTTGTCGGATATTACGTTGTATGGCGCGTCACGCCGGCACTGCACTCACCGCTGATGGCGATCACCAATGCTATCTCCTCGGTAATCATTGTCGGCGCGCTCATCGCGGTCGGTGCATCGGAAGTCGGCTTTTCCAAGCTCATGGGCTTCCTTGCTGTGATTTTGGCCTCGATCAACATTTTCGGCGGCTTTATCGTTACGCGCCGTATGCTCCAAATGTTCAAGAAGAAAAGCTAAACGCTAAAAGGTTTTAAACAATGGCTACACTTGCACCTCTTGCCTACCTGATCGCCGGAATCTGTTTTATCATGGCGCTGCGCGGGCTGTCGCATCCTGAAACCTCACGTCAGGGGCTGGCATATGGCATGTCCGGCATGGCGCTGGCGGTTATCACAACGCTCTTGCTGCCCTCTGTTTCTTCTTACGGGCTGATCATTCTCGGCATCGCCATTGGCGGCGGGATCGGCACAACGATTGCCAAGAAAATCGAGATGACCGCCCTGCCCCAACTGGTCGCGGCGTTTCACTCGCTCGTCGGTCTTGCGGCGGTATTTGTCGCGCTTGCCGCGTTCTATAACCCTGACGCTTATGGTATCGGCCAGCCCGGAGACATCAAGCTTGCCAGCCTGATCGAAATGTCGCTCGGCGTTGCCATCGGCGCGATCACCTTTACCGGGTCAATCATAGCGTGGGGCAAACTGCAAGGCACGATTTCCGGCAAGCCGGTGACATTTGGCGGCCAGCATGCGCTGAACGCCTTTCTCGGCTTTCTGCTGCTGTTCTTTATCATCATGCTTTGCGCTACAGGCGGCGCGTTCTGGTTCTGGGCGATCATCGTACTATCGCTTGCCCTTGGCGTTCTCATGATCATCCCGATCGGCGGCGCCGATATGCCGGTCATTGTCTCAATGCTAAACAGCTACTCAGGTTGGGCGGCTGCGGGTATCGGCTTTACGCTGCACAATAACCTGCTGATCATCACCGGGGCGCTGGTCGGCGCATCTGGTGCGATCCTGTCCTACATCATGTGCAAAGGCATGAACCGCAGCTTCCTCAGCGTTATTCTCGGCGGCTTTGGCGGCGAAGCGGGCGGAGCGGCTGCTGATATGGGTGACCGTCATGCAAAAATCGGCGCGGCAGAAGATGCTGCCTTCCTGATGAAAAACGCTTCACGCGTGATCATCGTTCCGGGCTACGGCATGGCCGTGGCGCAGGCACAGCACGCCGTACGCGAAATGGCCGACATTCTGAAAGAAGAAGGCGTGGAAGTAAAATACGCCATCCACCCGGTCGCAGGCAGGATGCCGGGACACATGAACGTATTGCTGGCCGAGGCCAATGTGCCATATGACGAAGTGTTTGAGTTGGAAGACATTAACCGCGACTTCGCCCAGACTGACGTTGTTTACGTTATCGGCGCAAACGACATCACCAACCCGGCGGCGAAAAATGATTCGTCTTCCCCGATTTACGGTATGCCGGTGCTGGATGTTGAAAACGCCCGTACCGTCCTGTTCGTCAAGCGCTCCATGGGCAGCGGCTATGCCGGTATCGACAATCCGCTCTTTTACGCCGACAATACGATGATGCTTCTTGGTGACGCTAAAAAAATGACCGAGGACATTCTCAAGGCTTTCGAGGACTGATCAACACGATCCGTTGACAACAAGGTCCACACAAATCATTAAGCCGCCGGTATTTCTACCGGCGGCTTTTTTCTTCGGCCCCTTGCCTAGCGCCCATCACGCAGCGCCTTATGGTAATATATCGCTACCATTTCCGTGTACAATGTGGTAATATTAGTACAAAATAATACGCCATACGATAATAATGGTTTAAGGATCAGGGTTAGGGGACGGATGAGCGGGATTGATTTAAAAAAGGCATGGGAGGCCGCAGCGAAGCCGCCGGAAGGATGGCAGGGCAACCTTTTCTTTTACAATAAACTCGGCCAGAAAATCCGTTACGGTCACGCCCCGGCCATTGGCGACAAAAAAGGCACCATCGTCCTGACGCACGGCTATGGCGAGCATATCGACCTTTATTACGAGACCATCAAAAAATACCAAAAAATGGGCTATGAAGTGTGGGGAATGGATTGGCAGGGTCATGGTCTGTCTGAACGGGACAACCCTGACGATCCATTAACGCCGGGCACGAACGGCCTGTTGCGCCAGACCCAGGACCTCGATTTTTTCGTTAGCAATCTTGTAAAAACACGGCACGACCCCAAGACCCCGCTGATCATGAGTACGCACTCTATGGGCGGCCATATCGGGCTGTTATACCTGAAAAAGCATCCCGGCGTTTTTGACGGCGCGGTCATGAGCGCGCCCATGTATGACATTTACCGTCTTGGAATGGGTCATTGGGCGCGGTCATCGGTTAAAACGCTCTTTAACGCGGCAAGCAGAATCGGGCTGGCAAATACATGCGTACCAACCGCCGAGGCGATTTCAAAAAGTCTGGGCCGGCTTGGCCGACGCTTTGCCAATATATTTAACCGCCCTGCCTCCATGCGCGGCGAATTGCGCGAACTGGTGCGAGAGCTGACCCCTGATGCAAAGCTGGCAAGACCGACTTTCGGCTGGGTCGCCGCTGCTTACAAAACGATAGACACTTCACTGGAAGAAGATTTTCTAAAATCGATCAAAACCCCGATCCTGATAGGCAGTGCCGAAAATGAAGATCTTGTCGATAATGAGGCACATGAACGCGCCGCACGGCTGATGAAAAACGTCAAGCATGTCATGATCGCAAACGCGCATCACGGGCTATGGTTTGAAAATGACGGGCCGTTCACTGAATGGTGGAAAAATATCGAATCTTTTGTCTCCAAACTAAAACCGCTGCCCCCGCGTGAACGGAGCAATGAGAAGACCGTAGCCTCGAAACAAGACATCGCCGAAAGCCTGAAGGGCAGAACCGGCGGAAAAAATCGCGACACAGAAATTTCCGACGAGGCTCCATCCAAAGGCGGACTGGTTCCATCCTGACAGAATATTATGATAAATTTCTTTTCCTAAGAGATAAGTCTGGCTATAGTTCCAAATAAAAAGGCTTATGACACAGGGACTGGAAAACCGCTTCAAGAAACCGCAAGGCTGGCTCTGGGGACATTTTAACAATGCCCGCGGCGGTCGTTTGCGTTACGGCAATCTTTCCCTTCACAAAGCACCACTAGCGCACATTCTTTATGTTGAAGGCTTGTCCGAACCGGCCGAGCGAACTTTCGAACTTGCGCGTGATTTCAACAAAATGGCCTGCAATTTTTCCGTCCTTGACCGCCACGGCCAGGGAAAATCAACCCGCTACCTGCCAGACCGCGAAAAACAGCATTCGCAAGGCGTTGACCACGACATCGAAGATTTGATTCATTATGTCGACCAGCATATCCCGGCAGACGAGCCGGTAATATTGCTCGGTCATTCAACTGGCGGTTTGCTGGCGGTGCTGGCACTGGAAAAAGCGCCGGAGCGTTTTAAAGCCGCTATTTTGAGCGCTCCCTTATTTGGCCTTGGCCCGGCACCCGGCAGAGATCGGGAAGCCTTGATCGCCCGCCTGCCCACACCCGACATTCTGACCCAGCGCTATATGCCCGGCGGGAGCGGCTGGAAAGCGCGCAGCGCTCCAGACAGCCCGGCGAAACCCGAAGATTTTTCAAGCGATCCCGCGCGTAACAAGCTGGCAGATTACTGGAATAACCGTGACAAGGCGCTACGTACCGGTGCGCCGACTTTTGGCTGGGTCATTGAAATGTCCAAAGCGATCATGCGCATCCGCAAACCCGAATTCGTAGACAAAATGAACAGGATCAAGCGCCCGATCCTGATTTTTACTGCCGGTCAGGATCATTTGGTCAATAATCGCTACACAGAGGATTTTGCGGCTCAGCTGCAAAATGCCAGGCTGTATCACTTTCGGGACGGCAAGCATGAGCTTTTACAGGAAAGCGATGCAATCCGCCGCCCCCTTTTACGCCGCACTCATAATTTTTTAAAAAATATCCCATAAGACGTTAAAGAGACTGGTCTGCATTGCCGGCTCAATATAGGATATTCGGATGAATAATAAGGCTTCTGACCACCCCGACCTCGAAGACCGTTGTTTGATGCCGCCCGGCTGGCGCTGGCACAGCTTTAAAAACCCTCAAGGACGCACGATCCGCTTTGGCACTGTCGCACCAGCGAGCCATATTCCCGATGCTGTCGTGATCGGTCTGCAGGGAATGGGCGAATTTACCGAGAAATATTTCGAGCTGGCGAACGATTTGCTGGCGCGCAATCTGAGCTTCTGGATGATTGACTGGCAAGGTCAGGGAAAGTCCCACCGCCACCTCAAAGACCCGCACAAGCGCCATTCCGGCGGCTTTGACGAAGACATTGCCGACCTTCACTACTTTATCATGGAATACGTCAAACACTCCGCCGTTCACCCTGATGTCGGCCGTATTCCGCTCGTGATGCTCGGGCACTCGATGGGGGCGAATATCGGGCTGCATTACCTGAAGCGCCATCCTGATACGTTCTGCTGCGCCGCTTTTTCCGCGCCGATGTTTGATATTGCCGCGCTCAAAATCCTGCCGGAATGGGCAGCAGGAATGACTACGGCAGCATTTAAGGAAGTGCTGGATCAGGCCTATGTCGGTTTTGGCGAAAAGAAATGGCGCCCGGGGATGCGCGATGATGCCCGGAATGACATTCATTCCTCCGACCCTGTGCGCAAGCAAGTGCATAATGCCTGGTGTCTGCACGATCCGGCGCTTCAAGTCGGTAATGTCACTTATGGCTGGGTGCGCGAGGCGTGGCTGTCCTGTCAGAAGCTGCGCAAGCCGGGCTATCTCTCGACGCTGGAAACGCCTTGCCTTTTCGGGCTGGCTGGCCGGGAAACGCTGGTCGATAACGAAGCGGCGCGCCAGATCATCAAGACCATGCCTCATGCCGAACTTCTGGAACTGACTGAAGCCAAACATGAAATCCTTATGGAGCGCGACGATATCCGCAATGCGTTCCTTGCCGCTTTCGACAAAATGTTACAGATCAATGATACAAAGGAAAAGTTGAAACCGTTCTAAAGAACAGGCACAATGCCGGCGGATCACAGACTGACAACACATAAGAATAAGAGAATTACCGCCTGTGGAAGCAAAAGACTTTGATGACAACCGCTATATCCGTCTCAGCGATCGTATTCTGTTCGCGCTCGAAATGGCGCTGGAGCAAGAGGATATAACCATTTGCGACGCGCTGGTGCGGGCGCTGGAAATGGCGATGACCCGGAACACCGGCGGCGGCGAATTTATCGAGCGCCGCGACTATCCGCCTGAAATCGAAGCCGCGCTGGACAAGCTGGCCGAGATCAAAAAACGCCACACAATGTAAGGGGTTCGCACCCGGGAAACTACAGTTTCAGACCGGGGTTCTCACGCTTCATATCAGCGACAAGATGCGCTTTTACTGTGTTTAATTTGCACCGGTTATAGCCGTGCGCGCCAGCGCCCACTGCCTGAAACGCCGCAAAAGTGATTAGAGAAGCACCCAGGTTACCCATAAGCCCGAAAGTACCAACGGTGCCGGCGAACAAAGCTCCTAGCCAAGACACGGTCACGACATCCTTAATCGCTTCAGCCTGGTCGAAGTAATAGCGCGCCTGATCAATGTTCGCTTTAGTAAAAACAGAAGCCAAATCACGGACACTTAAATTAAAGTGTTTCGCCAGCCCGTGCTGCAAATCAACCAGTTCTTTTGTCTTCTCACCATTCATAATGGGCACCTTATGTATAAAAAAAACAACCTTCCTTTATCATAGACGCCAAAATTATGTCAACCAATCAGTTCCAGCCATTCATCTTCGCTCAGCACCGTGACACCAAGCTCCTGCGCTTTTTTCAGTTTTGAGCCTGCTTCTGCGCCGGCGACAACGTAATCGGTTTTCCTGGAAACCGAGCCGGAAACTTTAGCGCCGAGGGATTCGGCGCGGGCCTTAGCTTCGGGGCGGGTCATTTTTTCGAGCGTGCCGGTGAAAACCACGATCTTGCCCGCGACAGCGCTATCAGATACGGAGGGCGCTTCATAGATTTCAATGTCCAGCTCTTTGGCCAGTTCGTGCAGAATTTCGCGGTTATGCTCCTCGGCGAAAAAGCCAAGCAGGTCATCGGCAACGCTCGGGCCGATATCCTCGATCGAGAGCAAATCGCCATAGGCTTCGCTGTCACGGTCCTGCGCCTGCGCCATGGCTTGCTCAAGCGCCCCAAGCGAGCCGTAAGCCCCTGCCAGCCGCTTGGCCGTGGCCTCGCCGATCTGACGGATGCCTAGGGCATAGATAAAGCGGTTGAGAGCAATCGTGCGGCGCTCATTGATCGAGCGGAACAAATTCTCAACCGACTTCGCGCCCCAGCCTTCCCATTTTTGCAAGGGCGGTTCCAGCGCTTTACTCGCCTCCTCCAGCCGGAAAATATCAACCGGCGAGCGGATCAGCTCTTTTTCCCAGAACAGGTGAATAATCTTGTCGCCCAGCCCTTCTATATCGAAGGCATTGCGGCTAACAAAATGCTTGAGGCGCTCGACCGCCTGCGCGGCGCAAATCAGGCCGCCTGTACAGCGCCGCGCGACCTCGCCCTCTTCGCGGATGGCGAGCGAGTTACAGATCGGGCAATGATCGGGAAATTCAAAGTCGCGTTCCTCACCGGTGCGCTTGCCTTCAACAACACCGACAATTTGCGGGATGACGTCACCGGCGCGCTGGACGATGACATGGTCGCCGATTTTGACGCCTTTGCGGGCGATCTCGTCTTCATTATGCAGCGTGGCGTTGGAAACAACCACGCCGCCGACCGTGATCGGCTCCAGCCGTGCGACCGGCGTTAACGTACCGGTGCGGCCAACCTGAATATCAATGTCATTAAGGATCGTCACCGCCTGCTCCGCCGGGAATTTATGGGCGGTCGCCCAGCGCGGCGCACGCGAGACAAAGCCGAGCCGTTCCTGCCAGTCCTTGCGATCGACCTTGTAAACCACGCCGTCAATCTCATAGGGCAGTTCCGGCCGTTCCTTTCCGATCTGCTCGTAATAGCCGAGGATATCCTCAACGCTATGGCACAGGCGCGCCGGCTTGGCCTCTGCAAACCCGAACGAAGCGAGCTTTTCGCGTACGCCCCACTGCGTATCGGCCAGTTCGTCACTCGCCTCCCCCAGCGCATAACCAAAGAAATGCAGCGGACGCTGTTTGGTAATTTCGGGGTTAAGCTGACGGACGCTGCCGGCGGCGGCGTTGCGCGGGTTGGCGAAGATCTGCTTGTTCGCTGCCGCCTGCCGTTCATTGAGCGCCTTAAACTCATCGCGGCGCATGTAAATCTCGCCGCGCACTTCAAGCAGTTCCGGCGCGCTATCCGGCAAAGTCTTTGGCACATCGGCGATAGTGCGGACATTCATGGTAATGTCTTCGCCCTCGCTGCCATCGCCGCGAGTCGCCGCCATCACCAGCTTGCGCCCTTCATAGCGCAGCGAGCAGGACAGGCCGTCAATCTTCGGCTCGGCGCAGATCGCGACCGGCTCGTCTTGGCCAAGACCGAGGAAACGCCGCACCCTGCCGATAAAATCGGCGACTTCTTCGTCATCAAAGACGTTTGAGAGCGAAAGCATCGGCACGGCATGGCGGACTTTTTTAAAACCGGCTGACGGGGCGGCACCGACTTTCTGGGTCGGGCTATCAGGGGTGATGAATTCAGGGTACTCGGCTTCGAGCTGCTCTAGCTCCAGCCGCAGCTTGTCGTATTCGGCGTCGGAGATTTCGGGATTATCGAGCTGATGGTAGAGCACGTCATGGCGTTTCACCAGCGCCACCAGCTTTTTATGGCGGGCGCGGGCATCTTCGAGGCTCATATCAAACAGCGCGTCAGTCATTTCACCCTTCAACATCCTTCAGTTCGTTTGCAGAAAAACCTGTTCGCCGGGGGCGACCCCTTGATTTTACTACGTTTTCCTTCAGTTCGTTTGTCAACTATAAATGTCATACCGGCAAAACGACGCCGCCCCCAAATTATAGGAAAACTTTCCTTATTGAGCAAATTGTACTTAGGCCGCGCTTTCCAGCAATTTGTCTGCCGCCGCTCTTGCTTCGCCGGTAATTTCGGCGCCGGAGAGCATACGCGCGATTTCTTCGCGGCGTTCCGTTACATCCGGCAGCGGGATGACTTTGGTGGTGACGTCTTCTTGGCCGTCTTTCATGACAATCCAGTGATGCGCGGCGCGGGCGGCGACCTGCGGCGAATGGGTGACGACGAGGATCTGCTTGCTTTGCGCG
>CBDUPU010000050.1:0-12483 GCA_965369185.1 uncultured Rhodospirillales bacterium | reverse complement strand
GTATCAGGGCCGCGCGGCAGGCTGGAAATCAGCCGCGAAGACCTGCCTTTTCTTGGCGAAGAGTCGCGCTTGACGCTCGGTGTGGAAACACAAACCGACGATGTCAGGGGCGGCCAGACTTTTGCGATAGCCCGTTTGCGCGTGCCGTTTTCGTCCTTTAGCAAAAGCGCGAACAAACCGGCGCTTTCACCGCTACAAAAGCGCATGACCGACCGTATTTACCGCGACGTTGATATTGTAAGCGGCGAACAGGCGGCCCAACTAGCCAGCGTCGAAAACGCGACACTCACCCTGCCGGGCGGCGCTACAACCACAACATTCACCACCGTCGATGCCACCGGCAACCTCGCTGCCGCAGTCACCGGCGCAGGAGCAAACAGCCTTGTTGTAGTTGATGGCAGCGCCGGCACGATCAATACAGGCGCCACTATTAACGTAAATGACGGAGGCCAGATGATCGTCGGCGGTGGCACAACCGTTACAGTCACAGGCAGCAGCGGAAAAACCGTTTCCCTAACGCTGCCCGGCACACGCCCGACCATCAACGGAACGAACGCTGCTAACGATGTCTTTGGGGTTGGCGCTCCGGGGGATGATTTCTTGCTACAAAACATGAATATTACTGGCGGCGACACAGGCGTTATAGCAAACTCTGGAGATGATTTTGTTCTCAGGAATCTTACTGTCACAGACAATGCGAGCCACAATATTTATTTCTTTGATGCAAATAATATTACTCTCGACAATGTGACCATGGCACGCCCCGACGCTGGCACAGAGGTAGCGTTAAGGCTCGATCTAGACATCAATAACGTTACAATCACCAACTCAACCGTTAGCAACGCACTTGTAGCTTTCTCTTTTTCGCAGACACCGGGTATCTGGACTACTTCGAATGTCAGCTTCAACAACGTCACAACCGATACAACGACAAATGTCGTATATTTTCTTAACGGAACATCAGTATTAAACAACCCGTCAGGGGCGATCACCGCCACCAATGTCGGCGGCGTGGCTTGCAACAATGCAAGCACGATCAACGGTTCGACACTAACCATTAACGGCGTGCTCTGTAACTAACAGCATCAAAAACAAACAGCCTCTTGCGCATTTTTCGCAAGAGGCTGTTCGGCATTTATGAATTAGAAATTTTATAAGGTCGGGCGCGGCTGGTTGTTTTGTCTGGACAGGTTTGCAGCGCAAACATCCCTATAATGCGCAAGGTCTTCCGGCAGCGCAAAAGTGGTGCCCGGATAGGCGAGTTCTTTCGTGCCAGGCAATGTAAAACTATGATCAACCTTGGCTGCTTCAGTAGCCTTGTCCAGATCAGAAGCTGCGGTAATCACATGTTTCCTTTGCTTTTCGGAATTCCCGACACCGTTCACAAGCGCCTTGCTGTGAGCGTAATAGCGCGCAGCGCAAAATGCGAGCTTCATGCGTCTTTGTAGCCGGTCGAGCGTATCCTTGCCACTCTGGTATTCCGGCAGATTTTGCGCTTCTTCCTGCAGCTTGTCGAACAGGCGGGTCGTAAATAGCAGATAACCGGCCTTGTGAAGCGCGAACTTGTCGGCCTGATATTCGTCATACAGATCAGAGAGCCCCTCCGCCTTCAGATCAAACCTGTTCTGGAACCATTCTTTCTTGTGCTTTTCTGCCTTGTAGTCGCTGGCATAATACTCAATGAGGTCAAGTTGCGCTTTGTGATTACGCGCAAGATCGTCCGACATGGAAGGCACTGGAGCTTCTTCCTTTTCTTGCGCCGCACCGCCAAAAACCGATGAAAGCAAGCGAGTCAGTTTCTTAAAAGCGGAATGATCCGAACCGGAATTATCGCGCTGCATTTTTATCTCCTGTTTATTTAGGGCTATACCTAAACGTGGCTTATACTTCCGTTACCATAATATTACAAATATTTATGCGCTTTATCTTCAGATCCGCAGAGCACACATTAACATGGCTCTCTTCGAAAATATCCGGATAATGGCTGGTCCCACATATTCTTATAACGCACCAGATCTGCCGGCAGCTCAAAAGTAGCGCCGGGATAACCCAGCTCTTTTGCATTTCTAAAGCCAAAAGTAACATCGAGTTTAGCTGATATTTCAGCAGCCTTGTCCATGTCAGAAGCTGCGGCAAGCACGTGTTTTCTTTGCTTTTCGAAATCCCCTACACCGTTCATAAGCGCCTTGCTGTGGGCGTGATAACGCGCAGCACAAAATACGTGCTTCAGACGTCTCTGCATCCGGCCGACTCTGTCTGGGTCATGTTGGTATTCCGGCATATATTGCGCTTCTTCCTGTAGCTTGTCGAACAGGCGGGTTGTAAATAACAGACAACCTGACTGATGATACGCAGACTTGTTGGCCTGATATTCGTCATACAGATCGGAGATACCCTCCGCCTTCAGATCAAACCTGTTCTGGAACCATTCTTTCTCATGCTTTTCTGCCTTGTACTCGCTGGCATAATATTCAATCAGATCTAGTTGCGCTTTGTGATTACGCGCAAGATCATCCGACATGGAAGGCACTGGAGCTTCTTCCTTTTCTTGCACCGCACCGCCAAAAACCGATGAAAGCAAACGAGTCAGTTTCTTAAAAGCGGAATTATCCGAACCGGGATTATCATGCTGCATTTTTATCTCCTGTTTATTCAGGCCCTTATAAGACCATTACCATAATAGGGCAAGTGTTTCTGCTTATTCTCTTCAAATTTTGGGGCCGTTCTGAATATGCGCCTGCATTTTTTGCTTCAGTTCGCGGTCAGTCAGGACAAAGTGGTATTCTTTGCCGGCGGCGATATCGTTCATGTAACGCCGCAAAAATGACGTTTCCGGGCGCTCGTCATAAACCTGCATAAGCTTTTCAACAATGGGGTCAGGCACAAGCGGCGTTTTAGCTGGGTCAAAAGGCTTTTCACTTGTCGCCTCCAGATAGGAGCCGTGATAATAAACGTTATTCAACAACAACATCGCACCCAAATTCTGGCAAACCTGATTATTCTGCGCATCCATGAACAGTAAATAGCGCGCCGGATCCTGCGCCATGGAATCAAGCAGCACTTGCGTGAGAAAATAGTTCATTCGCAGATCAAACGACGCCTCGACAAGCGCCTTGTCTTCGTCACTGACCAAGGCAAAATGCTGTTCGCACAATGTCATCTTGTCCGGATTTTCATCGTCAATCGAGCTAGGGCAAAAAGACACGCACTGGTTAAAATCATCCCCCAGACCGATCGGGCTGGGCGGCAGCTTCCAGTAAGCGTCATGGATATGAATCTGCGGCTTGAACTGCATTCTTTTCTCGCCCTCAATAAAGCGAGGTTCATACCAGATTGTGGCAAAGACGCGCATCGTCCCGTCATAGGCCTTGCCATTTTTCTCGACCGGCTTTGACTTGACTTTTTCCTGCACGGAAAAAAGCGGCGCGTTGTTCTCTTTCCATTCATCAGGCAGGCTGACCGCCTTTTTGCCCGGCAGATTGGCCTGACAAATTTCATGAATAATCGCGCCAATATTTTCCCGGTTGGCAAGTACAAGGCCATGATGCTGCGATTCATTGGGCAGCTTTATAACGAACTGTTTATGCTTGCTGACAAACTGGTCGGCAAAGCCTTCATAATAATGCTGTGTGAGATCACGATCAAAAACCGTCATATCCGGAAACAGCGAAGCCACGGAATTACTCTCATTATGGGGCTTCCCATCAATTTCCGCATTTTCCTGTTTTACACAATCCGCCTGGTACACCAGATAATCGAGATAGGTTTTGTTGGCGGTAAGCTGCAAAAATCCTGCATTCGCGCTGATGATCGGAAAGTGAACACCGCCCGCGTTAAAATAATTATGCTGCAACATCCACGGCTGGATGTAATAAAAACGCGGGCTGGCAATAATCGTCTCCAGCCCTGCCATCTTGCCGGAAGCGCCCATATTGAATAATTTATCAAGAAATACGTCGCTATACAGTTCTTCATGCGTCGGCCGCAAAACCGGAACGTTGAATTTCTGTTCCATCCACGGATAGGCAATATCATTCAATATGTCCTTGCCGGTCAGCGATTCATACCCCGTCGATCCGGCATGGTGCGCAGCCTCGAATTCCAGAATTTTCACGTTATTGTCGCGATCAATCTTCAGATCAATGGCCGTGTTGCAGATAAACATGCGCGTCTCCTATATAGCAGGCAGAATATTTACCATAACTGCGAAACAGGGGTCAAAGAAATTATTTACCATATATATGGATGCGCAAAATTGACGCTTTAACGCAAATCCCAATGCGGGTCGAATAGCCGCTCATGCTCTCGCACGGCGTAGCGGTCGGTCATACCGGCGATATAATCGGCAATAACGCGGGCACGCCCGGCATCCGTCGCCCCGCCCTCTTTGGCAAGCCGCGCCTGCCATTCATTCGGCAGCAATTCCGGCTGGCCGATAAAGGCGCCGTAAAGGTCTTCGATAATCCGGCTGACCTTCGACATGGTGCGGCAAACTTCAAAATGCTTGTACATGCGGTTCCAAAGGAAAGCGCGCAGCTCGTTCACTTTCGCCAGCATATCATCGGAAAATGCGACCATCTGGCGACCGGCAAGGCGAATATCCTCGGCGCTTTGCGGCTTGAGCTCTTTCAGGCGCTTTTCGGTTTCTTCAAGAACATCCTCGACCATCGCGCCAATCATCTCGCGGATGGTTTCATAGATCAGCAAATCTTCGGAAATATCCGGGTAACGGCGCTGCACGTCACAAACAATACCGTCTATCAGCCGCAGTTCGCGTATATCGTTAAGCGTAAACAGACCGGCATGAAGCCCGTCTTCGACATCGTGGTTATTATAAGCAATATCATCGGCCAGCGCCGCCACCTGCGCCTCGACCGAAGCATAAGTGTCCAGCCGCAAATCCGTCTGCTTCTGAAGCGCGGCAAGGGCAACCTGCTTGGCGGGGTCCATCTTTTCAACCGGGCCGTTATGCTTGACCACGCCCTCGAGCGTTTCCCATGTCATATTGAGGCCGATAAATTCCGGATACTTGCGGTCAAGGCTGGTCAGGACGCGCAGCGACTGGTCGTTATGATCAAAACCGCCGACGGACTTCATGCATTTATTGAGAATTTCCTCTCCCGCATGGGCAAAGGGCGGATGCCCAAGGTCATGCGCCAGCGCCACGGTTTCGGCAAGATCTTCATTGACCATCAAAGCCCGCGCTAGCGTCCGCGATATCTGCGCGACCTCCAGCGTATGCGTCAGCCGCGTGCGGTAATGGTCGCCCTGATGATAAACAAACACCTGCGTTTTATATTTCAGCCGCCGAAACGCACCGGAATGAATAATCCGGTCACGGTCACGCTGGAAACAGGTGCGCCACTTGCTTTCATGCTCCGGAAACAAACGCCCGGCACTCTGGTCCGGCCGGCAGGCATAAGCTGCAAGCGGCAGAGCGCAATAATTATACGAGGACTGGTCTTCTGCAAAGTTTGTCATACCGGGAGGTTAGCGTGGTTACGCCGTTCGGGCAATGACGTATCACCGGGAAAAACACAAAAAAACACACAAAAAATCCTAAATCTCCTCGAATATATTAGAATAATCTTGTATAGTTAATATATTAAGCTAATCCTTAATGAAGCTAAAATTACATGACTTTGGAAAAAGCCATATTTCCGCATATCCACGCTTGCGCCAGAATGCTTGTCATTTCGGCTGCAGCCGTTTTTATTCTGTGCTGTGCGCTTACATCGCCTGCACATGCTGCCTGTACGTCACCGGCAGCACAGGACGGCGCGATTGAATATTTTTCATCGAGCAATGTGTTTAAGTCCTGTGACGGTTCCAACTGGAAAACAATGGGAGATACAGGCGGCGTCAGCAACGATTGCGGGTCCCCGCCGACCACTTATACGACACCCGGCACCTATACCTACACCGTACCGGCGGGATGTAACAACGCAATTATAGAAGTCTTTGGCGCGGGCGGCGGAGGCGGATCCTCCTCTTCCGGCGGCGGCGGCGGCGGCGGTAGCGTTGTCGAACGCTCTTCCACACTGCTGGCAGCAGGCGGCGGTGGTGGTGGTGGTGGCGGCAGAACCGGCGGCGCGGGCGGTGGCGGCGGCTATGCCCTTAACGCACTTCCTGTAACCCCGGCAGAAACACTGGATGTCTGGGTCGGCGGCGGCGGCAAAACCACTTGCGGCGCCACAGGCGGCAATGGCGGCGCCGTCGGCGGCTCTACCGGACAGAATTTTGGCAATAACAGCGCCGCCTCCACCTATGGCGGGACTGGTGGAACACGGTCTGGCAATGCAGGAACCAGCACTTATGGCGGCGGCGGCGGCAGCGACGGCGGCAATGGCGGCAACAGCACTTATGGCGGTGCAGGCAGCACTTCCTATGGCGGCATTGCTGGAAACAGTACTAACGGCATTGATGGCGAGAATGTCGATAACGGCACAACCGGCGGCGGCGGTGGCGGCGGCGGCAGCGGCTATGGAGACGTTGTTCTATGGGGCGGTAGGGGCGAGGCCGGTTCCGGCGGCACTGGCGGCCAAGCAGCTAATAACGGACCGGGCAATGGCGCCAATGGCAATGCCGGATGCGGTAACGATGGCGGCGACGGTAAAGTCATCATAACGCCTTTACTATAAAGGATGGGCATGAAGCTATTTGCTAAAACAATATACGCTATTTTAGGCATTTGTGTTTTAACACACGCACAGGCGCAAGCTGCCTGCACGTCTCCGGCGGCGGCAGCCGGCACCCTTCACTACCTGTCAGCTCCGGACCAAATGTATAAATATTGCGATGGAACAGACTGGATCGATATGACTGCCGGCTCCTGTAATACGACACCTACGACTTACGCCAGCGAAGGCAGCTTTGTATACACTGTCCCTGATAATTGCAGCATCCTGAAAATAGAGACCTACGGCGCCGGCGGCGGCGGTGGATCATCCAGTGCAGGCGGCGGTGGCGGCGGCGGCAGCGTCGTCGAGCGCGCAGGCGGCACTTTACTGGTAGCAGCCGGTGGCGGTGGCGGCGGCGGTGGCGCCAGTGGCGCAGGCGGTGGTGGAGGCTTTGCCCTTGCGGAAGTATCCGTTACAGGGGGCGAATACTTGGCTATCTATGTCGGCGGAGGCGGCGAAACCACTTGTAACAGTATCGGCGGCATGGGCGGTGGCACTGACGGTAGCGCAGGAAAAACAATGGGAAATGATACTACAAGCACAGTGTATGGCGGCAGTGGTGGCTATCAGAACGGAAGCGGCGTCACAAACACCTATGGCGGCGGCGGCGGCTGTCAAAATGGCACCTGCGCCAGCAGCACTTATGGCGGCGGCGGTGGTTCCGCTGCTTCTGGTGGCACCCCCGGCAGCAGCACAAACGGCAGCCCCGGCGTTTATGGCGGCGGTGGCGGTGGCGGCGGTGGTTACGGCGATATCGCGATAATCGGGTCACACGGACAGCATGATGGAACCGGCGGAGACGCAGCCAATAACGGACCGGGAAATGGTGCCAACGGAGCCGCCGGCTGCGGCGTTCTTGGTGGAGATGGCAAGATTGTTATCACCCCCCTATCGTGACAAATGCTTGTGGCAGACAATAAAACATTCGGGAAAAACATGAGATATCATATTTTCGCTATCTGTTTACTAATCGCCGGCGTTTTATTGCCCGGCACAGCAAAAGCCGCCTGCACATCACCGGCAGCAAATCCCGGTGTTATGGATTATTTCTCCAGCGAAAAATGCTTTAAATTCTGCGACGGCACGAACTGGGTTGCCATGAGCAGCTGCACGGCAGCCGGCGGCCCTTGCGACACGACACCAACCACTTACACCACACCGGGCAGTTACCTTTACACAGTCCCTGCCGCATGCACATCCGCCACAATAGAGGTCTATGGCGCTGGCGGTGGCGGCGGCGGGACAAATACCGGCGGCGGTGGTGGCGGCGGGAGCATCGTTGAGCGCGCATCCGGCACCATCATTGCCGGTGCCGGCGGCGGTGGTGGCGGCGGAGCAAACACACAGGCTGGCGGCGGTGGTGGAGGCGGATATACCAGCGTCAATGCCAGCGTTACCGGCGGAGAGTCTCTTACCGTTTATGTCGGCGGCGGCGGCGGCGGGGGCTGCAACTCCGGCACCGGCGGCAATGGCGGCAAACATAATGGCAGCAAAGGTACAAATATGGGCGATAACAGCGCCTCAACAAGCTATGGCGGCACTGGCGGCGTTGAGAACGGCACTGCCGGCGGGGCCGGAGACACAAACTATGGCGGCGGCGGAGGCGCGAAGTTCGGCAATGGCGGCGACAGCACCTATGGCGGCGGCGGCGGCTCAACACAAAGCGGCACTGGCGGCACTAGTACAAATGGCAATAACGGGGTCAATGATAACTCCTATGGCGGCTATGGCGGCGGCGGCGGCGGATTTGGCGGCACGCCTCAAACAGGATCAAACGGCACCAGCGGCAGCGCCGGCGGCCACGGAAGCGGCGGCGCTGCAGCAAATGGCGGGCCGGGAAATGGCAGCAATGGCGGATCTGGCTGTAATGTTGCCGCCGGCAATGGCCAGGTCGTTATAACGCCAGCGCCGTAACTTATTTTAAAAGCTGCAATACCTACCTATTGAAGAACAGCGCTTTTAAATCATATAATTAAGCATGAGCGAAAATTTTCACATTGCCGTTGACCAAAGCGCCCTGCAGCGCATCGAAGCCTTGCGACAAGGCGGACAGTTTGCCGAAAACGCAAAGCTGCGCGTTGCCGTGGATGGCGGCGGCTGCTCCGGATTTCAGTACCGGATCGAGGCCGACAATAGCGTAAATGACGATGACATTGTGCTGGAAGGTGCCGTGGTCATTGACGAGATATCCGCCCAGTACCTTAAAGGCTCGACCATCAAGTTCCAGAACGACCTGATGGCCGCAATGTTTGTTGTCGACAACCCCAACGCAACATCCAGCTGCGGCTGCTCCGCCTCCTTCTCGGTCGATCTCAGCAAACTTTGAGGGCTTGCGCCCTGCGGCTAAGCTGCTATCCTTTCCGGCATGAAAATCGCTAGCTGGAACATCAATTCAATCAAGGCACGGCTCGAACACGTCAAAAACTGGCTGCAAAGCGCGCAGCCGGACGTGCTGTTACTTCAGGAACTAAAAGGGCTGGACTTTCCGGCGCTGGAGTTTGAGGCGCTCGGCTATAAAAGCGCTGCCGTGCCGCAAAAAGCCTATAACGGCGTTGCCCTGCTTTCACGCCATGATTTTACCGTGGAACGCACCGCCCTGCCCGGTGACGATGGCGATGAACAGGCGCGCTATATTGAAGCCACGGTAAACGGCATGCGGATTATCGGCATCTACGCCCCCAACGGCAACCCGGTCGATACCGAGAAATTCACCTACAAACTCGATTGGCTGGAGCGTTTAAAGCACCATTTGAAAGAGCTGCGCCAAGCCGAAGTGCCGTTTTGTATCGGTGGCGACTTTAACATCATTCCCGAAGACAAAGACTGCTATAGCCCGGCGGCGTGGGAAAATGACGCGCTCTTTCGCATTGAAAGCCGCCGCAAATATCGCGCCCTGCTCAATCTCGGTCTGACCGATGCTTTTCGTGTCCACAACCATGAAGACGGCAAATACACTTTCTGGGATTATCAGGGCGGCGCATGGCCGGCGAACAAAGGCATCCGGATCGACCATTTTCTGCTCTCCCCCGCGCTGGCAGACAAGATGCGCGATTGCACGATCGACAGCGCCCCGCGCGGCCTTGAAAAAGCTTCCGACCATACCCCGATCATTGTAGAGATCGCCGCCTGATGCGCCTGCAACGGACAAGGCCGATCGCTGCCTTGGCGGCGCTCACGCTCCTTTCAGCCTGCGCTACACAGAGCAACTGCGATTACCGCGACTACCTTGCCCAAAAGAACGTCACGCAACTCAGCCCGCCAGCCTTTTCACACTGCCATGGCTATGGCTGCCGTCTGATTGAAGAAAATATCAGCCTGACAGATCAGGACTGGATGAAACTGCGCCAGATTTTCCTGCCGCCGATCGAAAATGCCGCCGAAGAGCGCGCCAGAATTGCAAAGGCAATCGCATTTTTCGAACAAAGAGTCGGTGCCATCACCGGCACTGAAGCAGATATCGCAGGCACCTATAGCAAGCTCGGCGACGACCAGCTTGATTGCGTCGATGAAAGCGTCAATACGACGATTTACCTTTCCCTGCTGGAACAGAAAAATATGCTGCTTTATCACAAAGTCGGCGCGCCCACCGCACGCATTCCCGTTGTCAGCCTGAGGCTCGGCCCGCACCAGACGGCAGTCATCATCGAAAAGGACAGCGGCGAAGCCTATGCTGTAGATAGCTGGTTTCATGATAACGGCACCCCGCCGGAAATCGTGCCGATGAATGACTGGTTTTTCGGCTGGCACCCTGAATAACCCTGTCATTTCATGGAAATAGAGATGATTTAGCGCAGCAGCCGTGCTAAAAACATAATAGAAAAGATTCTTTGACCAGATTCGGGGTCGTCATGACAAAAACCAGATTTACCAAATTCCGCACCTTCTGTTCGCTGGCGCTGCTGGCTGCCGGTATCGGCCTTGCCGGCTGCTATCCGGACATGCAGGAAATGCGGATTGAAACGGCCAAACGACTGGCCGGGCCAATGCAAATGCTTAACCGCGAGATCCCGGCTGATCCCTTTATGCTGACAGCCTATGAGCGCGTTTACAAAAAAGGCAAACCCGCCACGATCTATATCGAAGGTGACGGCGTCGCATGGGTCAGCAAGTCGCGCCCGTCCTTGAACCCGACACCGCGCAACCCGGTTGCACTGCACCTTGCCAGCCACGATAACGGCTCCAACGTCATTTATCTCGCCCGCCCCTGCCAATATACCGGCACGATTTCAGGCAGCTATTGCGATGAAAAATACTGGACGGGCGAGCGTTATTCACCGGAAGTCATTCACGCGATGAATACGGCGCTTGATAACATCAAACGTAAATACGACATCCCGGCCTTTAATCTGGTTGGCTTTTCCGGGGGCGGCGCTGTAGCCACCCTGCTAACGGCGCAGCGTGACGATATTATTTCGCTGCGCACCATTGCCGGCAACCTAAACCCGGAACTGGTCAACGAAATGCATGGCGTGTCCCCGATGCCCGGTTCTTTGAACCCGGTGGCGGTCGCACAGAAAACCGCGCACATCCCGCAGCATCACTTTATCGGTGAATGGGACGAAGTTATCACCACTGACATTTATGACAGCTTCCGCGCAGCCGCCGGCGAAACAAGCTGCATGCGCTCCAGCATCGTGACCAAGGTCACGCACGAAAAAGGCTGGGTCAATGTCTGGCCGACACTGCGCAATGCCCCGCTCGACTGCCAAAAAATGCCCGGCTCCGCACATCGCTGCCCGCAAAAGGCTTGTGCGGAATAAAAAGCCCTTCCCTAAGCAAAACAATTCAACCGCTATCATCACTGTTAGCGGTTGTTTTTTATATAATTAGTGAATTTCGACAGGCTGCTTTAATAACGCCAGGCGATAGGCGCCGACTTTGTGAAAGCCGATTGCCTCATAAGCTTTAGCTGCAGCAGGATTATCCGTAAACAGCACCGCTTTTTGAACATTTTGCTTTAATGCGTTTTGAAGCGTCAGGGCAACAAGCGCACGGGCATAGCCTCGATTTCGATATTCAGGCGGCGTCCAGACCGGGCCTATTTGAACGATCTCCGGCAGCCTGGCGTTAAAGCCGCACATTGACACAGGCACGCCGTTAACATTCAAAACCCAGCGGTCGCCCCCCTTCATGATACGTTCAACACAATTTTTAGCACTCAGGTCGAGCGCTTCATCATCTACGGCACCCAAAGCTTCAATATCGTAGGCTTTGATCCAGCGCAGCAGAATCGCGCTATCAACCTCTCTCGCTTCAACCATTTCACCGTGCTTAAAGTCGTAACCAGCAGGCAGGGGCAATGCCTCCAAACACAAAGTATAAAGCCCTTCAGCACGGTTTATGGCGTAACCGCTCTCCACCAGCCCCAATTGCCGGATAGCAGTCATCGCTTGATCGTCTGGCCCGACAATGCCCGCAACCGGACGCAAAGCCTGTTTCTGATAAGCGTCAATCAGTTCACCAAGTACATTTATATCCGCTGACTGCATCATGATGTTGCCGTTCCAGTAATGCGCTAAAACACCTGTGATATTTCCTGCGACATCAAAACATCCCCAATATTCGCCATGAAACTCTTTGTCCTGATATGCAAGACCCGCTTGCCGAAGGTTGCTGCGCAAAAACATCGATGTTTCCGCGTATCCCGTCAAAAAACAATCCAATGCATCTTTATCAATAGTTTGTAGCTTGCGAATGCTCAAAGTAAGCCCTTTCCCGTACAAGCGTATAATACACGCCCAGACATTGACATAACGAACACCTTTGTTTAGCGTGCCCGTCTAAAAAAAATAACATAAAGGGA
>CBDUPU010000049.1:0-12505 GCA_965369185.1 uncultured Rhodospirillales bacterium | reverse complement strand
ATTATCTTCGATAAATTGCTGCACCGGATGGAAGAAGCGGCGCAGCAAACGGCCATAGCTTTGCCCCATTTTACGGCCAACCAGATCGAGCGCCTGAATACCGTTCGTGCCCTCATAGATCATGGCGATACGGGCATCGCGGGCATATTGCTCCACACCGCTCTCCCAAATATAGCCGTGGCCGCCATAGACCTGCATGGCAAGGCTGGCAACTTCGAAACCCATATCTGTCTGGTAGGCTTTGACGACCGGGGTCAGCAGCGCAACAAAATCATCGGCCTGCTGGCGCACCTGCGCGTCGGGATGTTTTTGTGAAATATCAAGCTCCATCCCGACCCAGTAAGACAGCGCCCGCGCGCCCTCACAAAATGCCTTGCCGGTCAGCAGCATCCGGCGCACATCAGGATGAACAATAATCGGATCAGCCGGTTTGTCCGGCGCTTTTGTGCCGTCGAGCGCGCGCATCTGCAGGCGTTCTTTGGCATAATGCACAGCGTTTTGCTGGGCGACTTCGGCAATCCCAAGCCCTTGCATAGCAACGCCAAGCCGGGCGGCGTTCATCATCACGAACATCGCCTTCAGGCCTTTATGCGGCGCGCCGACCAGCCAGCCTTTGGCATCATCGAGATTAATCACACAAGTAGAAGAGGCCTTAATGCCCATTTTATGCTCGATCGCGCCGCAAGACAGGCCGTTGCGTTCGCCGGCCATACCGTCTTCTTTGGGCAGGAATTTCGGAACAACGAACAGGGAAATTCCCTTTACCCCTTCCGGCGCGCCGGGCAGACGGGCAAGAACAAGGTGAATAATGTTTTCAGACAAATCATGTTCACCGGCAGAAATAAAAATCTTGGTGCCGGTGATATTGAAAGAGCCGTCATCATTGGGCTGCGCTTTGGTTTTAATCAGGCCAAGATCGGTGCCGCAATGCGGTTCGGTCAGGCACATCGTCCCCGACCATTCGCCGGTAATCAGGTGCGGCAGGTAAGTCTGTTTTTGTTCGTCGGTACCGAATGTATGCAGCGCCTCGTATGCGCCTTGCGAAAGGCCGGGATACATGCCAAAGCTCATATTGGCGCTGCAAATCATTTCCTGCATCACGGTATTGACCAGCACCGGCATTCCCATGCCGCCATATTCAGGGTCGGCGGACAGGCCGCACCAGCCGCCTTCTGCGAAAGTATTATAGGCTTCTTTAAATCCCTTCGGGGTACGGACGACGCCGTTTTCAAGGGTGCAACCTTCGGCATCGCCGCTCTGGTTAAGGGGGAAGAGTACTTCTTCGCAAATCTTCGCGCCCTCTTCAATAATCTGGTTTACAAGATCGGTCGTCGCCTCTTCGTAACCGGGCAGTGCGGCGATACTTTCGGCGCCAAGCACGTCTTCGAGGACAAAACGGATATTTTCGAGCGGGGCTTTATAAACGGGCATGATGCAATCTCCTTCGCCCTAGTAATGTAACGCGAAGTCGCCGGATTTCGAAGCGAATCCTTTACTTGTCATCAAGCATGATTTTGAGATTATCGGCGACTTTGGCCTTATCCATGGCGCGGATTTCATTGCGCGCTTTTAAGCCCTCGGATTTGTTTTCTTCCGTCAGGGCGCGGGCGATGCGATCAAGGTTTTCCTGACCGATTTCTGCACGGGCGCGAGCGGCGTTTGCCTTGGCTTCGGCAAGAATTTCCTCGCGAGAAGGTTTGGCTTTTTTCTTTTTAAAGATACCGAACATGATTAGCGCCCTATGTAATTATAAATCTGCAAACCGCTTAGAATAATGATAAGGCAGCCAACCCCCGCCATCAAGAGTTCGGCGCGCACCAATTTCAGGATAAGGGCCCCGAACGGCGCGGCGAGCATACCACCGACCAGCAGGCCGATCACAATACCGCTGAAACTAAAGCCTATCGAGAAAAAGAAGGCGGTCGCGATTGCGGTTTTGACAAAAAATTCAGCCATATTTGCCGACCCGATCGTAAAACGGGGCTCGCCGCCCCCGGCAAGCAAATTTGTGGTGACAATAGGGCCCCAGCCACCGCCGCCAACAGCATCGAGCCCCCCGCCGGTAAAACCAAGCGCAAGTTCTTTTATCCGCCAGCGAAACGGCTGCTTTTTAACAGGGTCATGCTGCGCCTGTTTTCGCGGCACGCCCCCATGCCCGCGCCAGACACGGAGCAAAACCATAATGCCGAGCAGCAACAGATAAGCGGCAATAAACGGCCTTATCGCCTGGCCATCAACATTAACCAGAAACAATGCCCCCAATATCCCGCCGCTGATACCGGCCAGAGCAAGTGTGAAACAAAGTTTCCAGTTCACATTGCGGAACAGGGCGTGGGACAGACCGGAAATACCCGTGGTAAAAAACTGCGCCGTGTGCACCCCCGCACTGGCCGCGGCAGGCGGGACGCCCGCCCATAGCAGGACCGTCATCGACAATGTGCCATAGGCCATGCCAAGCGCCCCATCGACCAATTGCGCGCAAAAGCCGATCAGCACATATAACAAGAAGCCATCGCCAAAAATTTCCATTGATTTATTCGTAGTATATTTTTTTGCCTTTGCACAGCGCATGGTGTCGATTGCACAGGCCGCTTTTGCCCAAATCAAAGCGCGATGCGTTTAAGGCCAGAGTCGTGCGCTCTTCTTCCGCGATAATTGCTGCGCCGAAATAAGGCTTTAAATTGACGACATTCAGTTTTTCAGGCGAGGCCATGAGCCAATTACAGCCCCCATCCGTATGGCAGGGAATGAAATTTTCGATTGGCTGGGACAGCATATCCGCAAGCGATACACGCTGAGTGCTTCCGTTAAACGTGTAAAAGACGTTGTAATCTTGATCCTGCAGTTCCCATTGCCGGGTGCGGCGATTGTAAACTTCAACCAGCGTATGGGCAAAATAAGGCGATTGCGGCTGTAATAAGGTAATTGTCCGCGCCTTATATCCGGCTATTTTCAAAAGGCGGGCAAAAACAGAGGCCCGTTCAGCACTGGTCAGGCGCGGAGGGCTTTTACTGACGCCGGCTGCATAACGGTAAAGCGCGATAGTCGGGTCTGCAAGATTCGCGGTATTGCCAACAGTACCCTTTCCATTATAGACGCTGTGAGCATTTACAAGTTCGCGGATCTTATCAAATCGAAGGGAAATCGGGTCGCGCTGCTCTATGCCGCTGAGCCTTAGGAGGGCGGCTTTCTCCTCACTTGTTTCCTGTTTTAGCGAAACCGCAATAATAGCGCCCAGCGAAAGCGCCAGCACGAAGAGAGCGATAGAGCGAATTATAATCATGGTAAAAGTGTAACGCAGGACGAGTGAACATCAAAGATCGTCATACACAGATTATCCATTAACTTGACCTTGCCGCCATTTCCATATTATAAACCTTTTATGGTTGAGACCGTCGTTAAATGCCCCTTACGCCCGACCTTGCTGGTCATTAGCGCCGCGCAGCAGCGCGATGCCCTGTCTCTGGCTGAACGTACCGGACGGCAATATGCGGAAAATATGCGCCGCCTGACCGAAAAGTTCTCTAAACGCCATTGGAACATCGCCATCGTCGATATTACTGATGAGGATGCCCTTGGTAAAAACTGGGCGAGTCTCGAAAATTCAAATATGACGATCCTGACCGGCTATCGCGGCACCGAAAACGATCAGGCGCTGCTGGAAAAGCTCACGACGGCTACCAACCCGATCATCACATTGGTCAATCTTGGCGCAAACCTGACCAAAGCCGACTTGTCCGTCTTTCATAAAGCTGTCAGCCTTTTAACACCGGCGCTGGAAGAGCAGTTTGCTTTTACGACCTTGGTGCTCAAAGACACCAGGCAAGAAAATAACTGGGGCGAATATAAGCCAAACGAACGCGATATTGGCGACACGCTACAAAAAGCGCAGCAAAAATACATCAACTAGACCTGCATCCTGACAAGACCGAAAGCTAGTTCCGAAGCGGCTTTCCTTTATCCAGCATGTGCTCTATCCGTGCCATCGTGCCTTCATTGTGCAGCAATTTCATGAACTCGGATCGCTCCAGCTCCAGCATCTGTTCTTCGGTCACTGTCTGTGTCCAGTCCGTGTCGCCGCCTGTCAGAACGGCCGCGAGATGATCAGAGACAACAACATCATAAGGCGTTGCCTTGCCGGACTTACGCAAATCACCAACCGCCATGTCGAGCGCATATTTTCCGCTCGGGCCAGCGAGACGAATGTCGGTGACAGGCTCGGGCGCTTTATAGTCTTTGGCAAGTTCAAGCGCTTGCTGTTTGGCATCATAAAGCAGGCGATCACGGTTCATAGTCACGCCGTCACTGTCGCGGAAATAGCCGATCGCTTTCGCTTCGGCGGCTGACTTGGCGACTTTGGCGGTGCCAATGGCTTCAAAGGCCTGCCGCGTCGCGCCCATCGGATCGTTGGCAGGGGAGAACCACATCTGGTTATGCTTGGCACGCTGGCGCGCCTGATAACGCAAGGTCATTTCCTTGCAGCCGCCCCAGGCGGGGATCAGTCCAACGCCGACTTCAACAAGGCCTGTATAGGTTTCGGCATGGGCCTGCACATGATCGGAATGCAGCAAAATCTCGCAGCCGCCGCCAAGCGCCATACCGGACGGGGCGCTGACCACCGGGAATGGCGCGTGCTTTAGCTTCATGAAAGTCCGCTGACCGGCAGCGATAAATTCCTCAACCTGCGGCCACATGGCGATATTGATCATGAACAAGGCAAGACCGAGATTGGCGCCTGCAGAAAAAGCGCTGCCTTCATTATAAATTACTAGCGCTTTATACTCGCCGCTACCGTCGCCAATCGTCGAAACGACTTTGCCGAGCATGTCGAAGATCTGTTCATCGAAGGTGTTCATCTTGCTGGTATGCTCAAAACACAGCACACCATCGCCGATATCCCAGACGCTGGCTGAAGCGTTCTTCATCACCGGCTGTTGCGACAGTTTCAGGTCACGCAGCAGCAACACGCCTTCAGGGCGCACGATTTCATGATAGGCCCCGTCAGTGCCGAAATAATGCGCCTTGCCGTTTTCCACTTTGTAGAAAGTGCCGTCAGCGACTTTTTCCAGCAGAGCAGGAACCGCGATGCTGTCTTCTTTCAGCTTCGCTGCAAACCATGCGGGACCAAGAGCGTCGATCATCTCGAACGGGCCTTGCTTCCAATTATAACCAAGGCGCATCGCTTCATCGACTGCGGCAATATCATCAGCAATTTCCGGCACCAGTGACGCGGCATAGGCGAGGGTTTTGCTCAGCACCGCCCACGCATAGCGGCCAGCATCATCATCACATTCGACCACGGCGCGCAAACCACCGCGCCCGGCCTCAACGGCAGCAGGCTTGGGACGCGTTGCCTTGACATACATGTCTTCGTTAAAGCGATCGGCATCGAGCTGCAAAACCTGCTTTTCTTTCTTTGCGGCAGGATCGGGGTTCAGACGGTAAAAACCGCCCTTACCTTTACGGCCTGTATAGCCAGCCTCAATCATCTGGTGGATGAACCGGTAATCTTTGAAAATTTGGCGATACCAATCACTTTCGGGCAGGGTCGATAGCAGCGAATCGGCAAGGTGCGGCATCAGGTCAATGCCGACCAGATCGACAAGGCCGAACACGCCGGTCTTGGGAATACCGACCGGGCGCGACATGACGGCATCGGCGACTTCGACGCTAATGCCTTGCTCCACCGCCTGATTAATGCCTTCGGTCAGCCAGAAAACGCCGAGGCGATTGGCAATAAAGCCGGGGGTATCGTGGCAATCAACCACGCCTTTGCCAAGCCGGACATCGCAAAATTCGCGCACCGTGGCGATGGCATCTTTGCGGGTCTTGTCGCCTGTCACCATTTCAAGCAGGCGCATATAGCGCGGCGGATTGAAAAAGTGGGTAATCAGAAAATCAGCGGCAAAGTCTTCGCCCTGGCCTTCGATCAAATTATGCAGCGGAATAGTCGAGGTGTTGCTAGAGACAATGCTGCCTTTCTTGCGGTGCGCATTGATCTTTTCGTACGTTGCGTGCTTGACCTTCAGGTCTTCGAGAACGACCTCGATAATCCAGTCGCAATCTTTTAGCAATTCAAGATCGTCTTCCAGATTGCCCGGCGTAATCAGCTTGGCATTGCGTTTATGCATCAGCGGCGCCGGATCGGTCTTAAGCATTTTTTCGATCGCGCCTTTGGCCAGCATATTGCGGTCAGTTGCGTCTTTTGGAACGATGTCGAGCAACACCACCGGAACCCCGGCATTTGCCACTTGCGCGGCGATACCACTGCCCATTACGCCCGAACCGATAACTGCAACTTTTTCTATAGCCATGGATAAATTCGTCCTTTGCGGATTAAAATTAGCGGCGGCGAAAAGGATAGCAAGTTAAAGGGGGAATATAAATACAATGTTGACGCCGGAGCCAGCGTCCGGGGACTTAAAAATTAAAAACCTCTAGGCTTGCGCCGTTTGCTGTTCGGCGACCTGAATTTCCTGCAAGTCGAGCTGTTCAAATGATTTCAGCTCTTCGCGGCTGTCACGAAATTCGGCAACGGTCTCCTCGGCACGCTGGAGGATTTTCGGCAACTCGGTAAAATGGCCGGTCAGCAGATATTTTGTATTATTAAGGATTTCACTTTCATATAGGCGTACCGCCTTGATATCGCGCAAAGGATAAGCGATACCCATAATCAGCCGCTTATACAGCGTCATCAGGCTTTCCAGGGAATTAATCACCAGCAGCTTGTCTTTAAGATGGCCGAGCGTATCGAGCTTGTACTGCATGTAAGGCAAGTGATATTTGGCGAGGAACCCCTTGATCTTTTGCAGTTCGCGAATATCCGCATTATAGGCGAGATCGGTTTCAAGCGGGCGCAGATAGAGCTTGTTGTCTTCACTCATCAAAGTTGACTGATTTTGCTCAGCAAGGTCGATGATACGGCCGGCTGCGGCATCGATCGTATCGAGATATTCGCGGGCGGTCTTCTGGTCGAGACCGAATTTCTTTTTAGCTTCGTTAATCTCAGCAACTGCTTTACGCGCCTTGGTAAAATCGGCGACACGAACCGAGGCGTTGAGGCGTCGCAAATAAGGCTCAGCCTTGTCCTTACCAAACAAACCTATGGCGCATTTGCGCACGAGATCAAAATCGTCCTCGATTTTCTCAAGCAGCGCCCGCGCCTGCCCCATCCGTTCGGTACGTGCAAGCAGGCCTATTTTTTCCTTTCGATAACGGGCGATTACAGCGCCGCTATCGGCCGTCCAGCGTATATTTTTCGCCGATCCTGAAGACATACGAATTTCTTCGCGGCGAATTTCTTCGCGCAGCAACGTCATAAAGCGGTTGAGATGCATATAGCAGGAAGCAAATTCGATAATGTATTTTTGCAAATCTGCTACAACTGCCTTGGCTTCTTTTTTCAATTTGGGTGCAGAATCAAATTCCTTGATATCTTTGTATTTCGCGGCCTCGCGATTAACCCACTGAATCGAAAAGCCAAAAAATTCGCCGATAAAGCTATGAAGCCAACCTTCCTCGGCGCGCAGTTCGGCTTCGTCATAATTCTCTGTAACTTGTTGCAGACGCTCTTTCAGTCTCTCCATAAAGGCGCGTTCAACCGGATCAATATCCGCATTGATCGGCAAATCGAGTTTCTGGAGAAAACTTTCTATATCCATGTTATACGAGCACTTCCGTTCACCCTGCTAATTTTATTCTAACAAGGTAAACAAAATGCTGCCAAATGGAAAAAGCTTTAGGCTGCTTGTTCAAGGATAATGGCCGCCCCCTGACCGCCGCCGACACACATAGTGGCGAGGCCAAGCGCTTTGCCTTCGCGCTTCATCAAGCTGGCAAGCTTGCCGGTAATACGGGCACCGGACGCACCAAGCGGATGCCCCAGTGCAATAGCACCGCCATCGAGATTGACGAGCGATTCATTTATACCAAGGTCGCGCAGGACCGGAATCGATTGCGCAGCAAACGCCTCGTTCAACTCGACAAGATCAAGATCACCAACTTTAACACCGGCGCGCGCCAGTGCTTTCTGTGTCGCCGGCACCGGCCCGATTCCCATGATTTCAGCGGCACAGCCGGCAACGCTTACCGCACGGATACGGGCAAGAATCGGCAGGTTGTTGGCCTTGGCGTATTCTTCCGAAGCGACCAGAACGGCAGCGCAGCCATCGGTCAACGGTGAGGCTGTGCCGGCAGTAACAGAACCGTCAGCATCAAAAGCAGGCTTCAGCCCGCCAAGCGCATCGAGTGTCGTGTCACCGCGAATGCAGCCATCAGCGGTAACATCGCCAATCGCGACAATCTCGTCATCGAAATGACCGGCGGCCTGCGCCTTGGCGGCTTTCTGGTGCGAGGCGAGCGCGAAATTATCCTGATCGGCACGTGTCACCTGATATTTCTTGGCGAGATTTTCGGCTGTTTCGCCCATCGACATATAGGCCTGCGGGTAGGTTTCAGCCATTTGCGGGTTCGGCATCGGGTTAAAGCCGCCCATCGGGATGCGGGTCATTGATTCGACCCCGCCGCAAATAAAGACGTCGCCAGCGCCCATCTGGATCGCGCCGGCAGCCATCTGGATTGTGCTCATTGATGAGGCGCAAAAACGGTTAACGGTTACACCGGCGATACTGACTGGAAGGCCGGCAAGCTGGACAACAATACGCCCAAGGTTAAACCCTTGCTCCGCTTCCGGAAAGGCGCAACCAAGCAGAAGGTCTTCGATCTCTTCGGGATTTACGCCGGTATCGGCAATCAGCGCCTTGATAACAGTGGCCGCCATATCGTCCGGGCGCACCTGCGCCAGTGCCCCTTTATTGGCAAAGTGGAAGGGGGAGCGCTTGTAACCGCAAATAACGACGGACTTTTCCATGAGATTCTCCGGATTAATTCTTGAACATCGGCCAATAGTTTATATTGATATAAAACGTTAATCCATGCCTTTCCATGTCAGGCAAAAATGATTTTTGAGATGGTAACATCCTGTTCATTTTTCTTTGACAAGATAATAAAAATAAGACAACAAATGGTCTTTCGCTGCCCCCGTCCTCAACTAAAAAATGGAGTAAAAAAACGTGGCTGTAGCTATTGCTGATACAAGAGGAATAAAGCGCATTTGCACAAGTTGCGGAACCCGCTTTTACGATATGAACAAGCGTCCCGTCGTTTGCCCTAGCTGCAACACCGAATTTACCGGTGAAGCCAAGGTGAAAGCCCGTCGCGGCCGTGTTTCGGTTAATGACGACGAAGGTCAGGTCAAAAAATCAACGGGCAGAGGCAAAGACATCGATGCCGACGAAGATGATGACGAAGACGAGATCGATGACAGCGAGGACATGGTTATCAGCCTTGAAGACGTCGATGAGTCTGATGACGACGAAGACGATGAGTTAGGCGATCTTGATCTCGATGATGATGACGACCTCGATGATCTTGATGATCTCGATGACAGCGCATCACTTGAAGACGAGCTTGAGGCCGAAGGGCCGGACGGTGCCATCGATGATGATGACGACAAATAAGTAGCCTTCTAAAGAATATCAAGCGCCTGATCAGTTTTCACTGGTCAGGCGTTTTTTCATGGTGATCATGTACAAAAATACGAAGTAATAAAGATACAGCTCTACGACTTCGCTTTCCCTGACAAAAGCATTAAACCCGGTCAAATCACCGATTTTTCCCGTTGATTTTGCAAAGACACAAATCGCAGCAATGACCCACAGAAAGGACGGGGCATAAATCTGGTTAAACCGTTCCGGCACAAGGGAAGGCTTGTATTTTTGTAATAGCGGAATGATGATCCCCGCAAAAAGGACGCCAATTTCAAGCAGCAGGCGCGGTTTCTGATCAAGCCATGAGGATGTGTTATGCAGATTGGTCTCGTTCTGGTCATTGAGACCGGCCCAGAATTCCGGTGTGCCCCACTCCATCATATGCTGACCCCAGCTGATTTCCTCACCGGCGACATAAAAACAGCAGACAGCAGCAAGACCGATCCAGCATGTCAGCCATTTATTTTTCTTGCGGTCCATCTGGACGAGGGTTTTCAAGGCCAATACAAGCGCCGCAGCAATCACAAAAAACTGCAACATTTCATACGGACCGTTTTCAGAGTGAAGCGGTACTAAAATATCTTGCGGCAACGAACGATCGGCAATGAACTGAATGGTCAAAAAGCCCAAAGGCAGCCACAACCACCAAATACGCCCCATAGCGAACTCCTAAGATTTAATATCCATATACCGTTTGTTAATAGCCTAGCGGTTAAAATTTTAAAACATCTATTTCTTACCGATATTCATTAGGACTCGGAGGATTTGCGACAAAAATGACGTTTCTACAACCTGACCTGACTTTTTCACCACAGCAATTCAAAACATTATTTCCTCTTGAAAAAGGCCAACTGGTTATAGCCGGCGGCAAAAGGCCGGGGCAAACGGCAGGACTTGCGCGCTATACGGCCCTTGCCGGCCTGCAAGGACGCGAACACACGATCGAACTGGGTTACGGCACCGTACCGACACGCGCAAGGGCCCCAAAGGATTACCCACTTTTGCTGCCAAAACTGGATGCACAGCTTGGCCGGTTTAATATCGACGGCAACACCAATAATGTGATGATCTTAAAATTTCGACGGGAGGAAAATAAGCTGGTGCTGCACAAGCTGCGGAACTTTAACGCGCCGCGTGAGCTGGAAATCACGCCGGGGGCACCAACCGCTAAATTGGCGCTGACTGCGCTGGAAATCGCCCATCTGCGGATCGTGGAGATTATCGAAGGCCGGATTAACGTAAAACAAGAGCCGCATGCCTTTATCGATTTAATTCATCATGCCATTGAAATGCGCGCCGGTCACATCATGCACAGCCAGACCGGCTGACAGACTAGCCGCCGCTTAGCGTCACGAGCGCAATTTCCGGCGGCGCCAAAAACCGTACGGGCAAGCCGGTCATGCCAAGGCCGCTGGTCACGACCATGTCTTTGCCAGCTTCCTGAATATGACCATAAATAAAACGTTTACCGTACTGGGACGGAATCACCGCAGCCACAGCGCCGATAAACGGCAAGCGTACCTGTCCGCCATGGGTATGACCTGCGACGCTTAAAGCCACAGATTGCGGCACGTGCACAAAGGAATCCGGATTATGCATCATCATAATGACAGGATCATCATTAACAACTTGAGCCATTGTCGCTGGAATGTTCGGGTTCTGACGCCATAATTCCGCAAGACCAGCGATCCAGAAACGTGCTTCCTTACATTCAACTGGCCGCGCCTGATTTTGCAGCACCGGAATACCGGTATCCATCATCGCCTTTGCCCAGTCGCCCCTGCCATGCAGATCATGGTTTCCAAGAACGGCATAAACGCCGCACGGCGCGGAGAGCGCTTTAAAAGGGGCAACACCGGCAGCCGGCCAATATTGCTTTCCGGGTTCAAAGTCCCCGTCATAATCGCCAAGCAATAAAATCACATCTGGCTTCAGTTCATTGGCGCGGGCAACGATTTTACGCAATTGCCGCGTCGTCATCCACGGCCATACAACATGGCTGTCGCCGATCAAGGCAATTGTCACCTCTTCATGTCCGCCCCATTTTTCCGTCTGGACATCATAGCGCGCGACCTTGAGCATGCGCGGCTCGATCACCACACCGTAGATCCCCAGCAGCAAACATAAAAGCGCACTACCGATAACGATTTTACGGCTGGTCTTCATAGGGAAACCCGTCTGGCTTATTCCACCGTCACACTTTTGGCGAGGTTGCGCGGCTGGTCAACGTCGGTGCCTTTGGCGGTGGCGACGTAATAGGCAAGCAGCTGCACCGGCATGGTATAAAGAATCGGCATCACGAAAGGATGAACGTCACCGAGTTTAATAACCCAGCGGCTGAAATCTTTCAGTTTATCAGCGCCCGGATCATCGGAAATCAGCAGCACCTTGCCGCCGCGGGCGACCGTTTCCTGAACGTTGGAGGCCGCCTTTTCAAATAACGGGTCATTGCCGGGGGCAATCACCACCACCGGCACCTGATCGTCAATCAGCGCTATCGGGCCGTGCTTCATTTCACCGGCGGCGTATCCTTCAGCATGAATATAGGAAACTTCTTTTAATTTCAGCGCGCCTTCCATCGCCACCGGGTAGAGCAGGCCACGGCCAAAATACAGCATGTCTTTGGCCTCCAACAAATCGCGGGCGATTTCTTCGATATGGCTTTCCGAATCTGCCAGCATTGCCGCCGCCTGTGCCGGAACGTGGCGAAGGGCTTCCGCCATAATCGATTCTGTCGCCGCATCGACGCTGCCTTTACGGGCGGCAAAAGACAGGGCAAGACAAGCAAGCGTGGTTAGCTGCGTGGTAAAAGCCTTGGTCGAGGCCACGCCGATTTCAGGCCCTGCGAGAGTGTGCAGGACGAGATCGGATTCGCGCTCGATCGTGCTTTCGATGGTGTTAACGATCGACAGGATGGTTTGCCCCTGCGCCTTGCAATAACGCAACGCTTCGAGCGT
>CBDUPU010000048.1:0-12513 GCA_965369185.1 uncultured Rhodospirillales bacterium | reverse complement strand
TACTTCAGAAAGTGCAACGTATTACTGAAGTCTCCGGAATATTAATGGATGAAAGCGACTGCAAGAAAGCCGTCATGGATACTGAAATGTCGCTGATATGCGTCGGAACGCCGAGCGGGAGAAACGGGGCGCTGGATTACAAAGACATTTACACAGTGAGCCGCCAGATCGGCGAAGCGCTGGCGGAAAAGGATGATTATCACATCGTTGTTGTGCGCAGCACCGTCATCCCCGGAACATTGCGCGAGATTATTCTGCCGATCCTTGAAAACAAATCCGGCAAGAAGGTCGGGGTCGATTTTGGTCTGGGGAATAATCCGGAATTTTTGCGCGAAAGCACCGCGATCGAAGATTATTTCAATCCGACGCAAATTGTTGTCGGGGCGCGCGACCATGATACCGGCGATGCGATTATGAGGCTTTATGAAGGCATTGACGCCCCGCGTGAAATTACCGATGTCAGCGTTGCCGAAGGCGTGAAATATGTCAGCAATTCGTGGCGCGCCAGCAAGATCGCCTTCGCGAATGAAATGGGCAATGTGCTCAAGGCGCATGGCGTTGACAGCCATAAAGTCATGAAAATCTTTTTTCAGGACAGCAGGATTAATATGGGGCCGAGCTATCTTATGCCCGGCTTTTCGTTCGGCGGCTCCTGCCTGCCCAAAGATATCAAAGCCATCCGTGCCAGCGCCAATGTCCGCGGTATCGGAACCCCGTTTCTGGATACTGTCCTGCAGGCCAACGAAGACCAGATCAGCACTGTTTGCCGCATGATAGAGCAAAGCGGGCATAAGAGTGTCGGCCTGCTGGGGCTGAGCTTTAAATCCGGAACAGATGATCTGCGCGAAAGCCCGCTGGTGGTGCTGGCCGATCACCTGCTGGAAAAGGGCTACGTCCTTAAAATCTATGATCCGTGCGTTAGCCGGGCGCTGGAAATGGAAGGCGCCAACCGCGATTACATCGAAAACCGAATTCCGCATATTTCCCGCTGTCTTGTTGATACGGCAGACGACATTCTCGCTGGCGCGAAGGTGTATGTGATCGGCAACACAACCGGCGAGTTCGGCGCGATTTTGGACCGTGCCGATGCATCGTCGCCGATTATCGACCTCGTTCGTACGAACGAAGCGCTGGAAAAGCGCAAATTATATGCAGGCATTTGCTGGTAGAGGGATTTTGTATGAGGACGTTACGTATGACCGAGAGACACGTATTCTGGCCCAAGGGCGCACGCGGATTTGCTGTTTACACGGCCTGCCTGTTTTTTACGTTTGCCGTACTGCCGCTGGAGGCATTTGACCCGCACTCCACTGCCTTTGTTGCCGGCATTGGAATGCTGGCAGTCTGGCGCTATGGCTGGGGGCTGGTGAATCTTGCGCGCGCCCTTTGGTATCGCAAGAAAGTCTTTCCGCGCTGGCGGGCAGCGGTAACCGGACGCGAAGACGCGCTGCTGCCAAAAGAGCTTTACATTCTTGTCACGATATTCCGTATCGACGCGAAAATCGTAGCCCGTGCCGTGCGGTCGCTCATCAGCGAGGCAGCAAGGTGCGGCATTCCTGTAACCATCGTTGCCTCGATCGTGGAAAAGCAGGATGAGTTTATGCTGCGCGCGATCTGGGAAAGTTACAATTTGCCCGATACCATAGCCTTACGCATTGTCAGGGTGCATGGAACCGGAAAACGTGACGGCCTTGCCGCCGGTTTTAAAACCATCTCGCGCTGTATGCCTGCGGATGATGCCGTCACGGTGGTGATGGATGGCGACACGATTTTGCTGCCCGGAACGCTGCGCAATACGTTGCCTTTCTTCAAGCAAAATCTGCAACTCGGCGCGCTGACGACTGATGAAATCAGCACGCTCGACGGCTCGAAAACCATGCGGGACTGGCATAGTATGCGCTTTGCCCAGCGTCATAATCTGATGAGTTCGATTTCCCTGTCCAGAAGAGTCATGACGTTGACCGGGCGCATGTCTATGTTCAGGGCCGCCATTGTTACAGACCCTGATTTTATTGCCCATATGACGGGCGATCATCTTGTTCATTGGCGGCTTGGGCGTTTCAAATTCCTGACCGGGGACGACAAATCGAGCCTGTACTGGCTGATGAAGCAGGGCTATCAGCAAATTTATGTTCCCGATGTCCAGGTGCTGACCCTTGAAGATCCGCCGCATGAGAGCTTTGTAAAAGCCACTACCCAGCTAATGTTTCGCTGGTTCGGGAACATGCTGCGTGCCAATGGCCGTATCCTTGCTCTTGGCACCGATAAGATGCCGTTCTTTGTCTGGTGGGCGTTTCTGGATCAGCGCATATCCATGTGGACGACCATGTCCGGTCCTGTCTTCGCGACAATGCTTTCCATCGCTTACGGGCCGGTTTACTGGGCATATTATCTGGTTTGGGTCGGCTTTACCCGCTGGGTCATGAGCCTGACGCTGCTTTCGGCGCGGCGGGAAATAAGCTGGCGCTATCCGTTCCTGCTTTATTACAGCCAGCTTTACGGCGCGCTGGTCAAAAGCTGGGTGCTGTTCCGCCTCGATATTCAGTCATGGACGCGGCAGAAAACGACATTGCAGCGTCGCCTCAGCCCGCAAGAATATTCCTGGAACCGCTGGACGTCCCACTTGACGCACGCAGCCGCCATGGTGGCGCTGGTCTGCCTGATCGGTCTTGTCAGCGATGTCATTACCTTCCCGGAAAGCACATGGCGGCTGGTCGCCGGGCTGCCGGGAAGGTTGTCGGGATTTTAAAAAAGGAAGCGGAACTTTTGAACCCGCCAAGCGTAGTTAGCAGTGCATTTCAAATCTGAAGTTATATAGAAAAAGAGGGTTTCATGACCAAAGTATCCACCATTAAAAAGCCGAGGGCCGAGCAGGCGCTCGTTCATGAATCAGAGGTACAGCGCCAGCATATCCGTATCCAGCTTCCGGCGGTGGTGAAGATCGATAAGAAAAGCCACAATATCGTGGATTTGTCCGCAGGCGGTTTCAGTATTCATACGGACCGTCCGTTTTTACCCTCGGTCAAAACGGAAGAGGTGAAAATCCTGTTCCCGTTTGAAAACTTCGCCTTTCACCTGAAGGTCAAGGCAGTGCCTGTTCATCAGGACAAGGAAAAGAGCGTTGTCGGTTTCCGTTTTGTGGAAACGTCGCGGCGTCAGGTATCGCTGCTGAACCATATTATCAAATCCTATCTAGCCGGCATGCTGATGACCGAAGATGATTTGATCGCCATCGCATCGCGGAACGAACAAGCCGCGGATCGCGAGGACATGGCGGGCAACGATAATTATGCCAACAGCAAATTCGCGCGGATCGCGCCGATGATCGCGATTGGCCTGGCCTTTAGCCTCGGCACTTTTATTCTGCTGGGCAATATTTATGAGAAAACCGCTTTTGTGAAAAGCTATATGGGGAAGGTCGAAGGTAACAACTTCACCGCCCGCGCCCATTCAGACGGCGACTTTTATCCGCTGCTGGCCAGCGGCACGGAACGGGTTTCGAAAAACCAGCCGATCGGTATCGTTAAAAGCAATGCCGCGCCTTACGGTGCGTCTCCGGCCTCGCTTAATAGCGGACCAGTTGACGGCGCTGTCATTAAAAGCCCGTGCGACTGCCTGATTGTCGGCCGTCATGTCATGGAAGGCGAATATGTCGCCGCCGGAGAGTCGATCTATGATCTGCAACCTCTTGACGATGATATGTGGGTAACGGCCAGTCTCCCGCCGGAGCAAGCGCATCGCTTGCGTCTTCAGGATAGCGCCCGCGTCAGGATTGCCGGAGAAAGCCAGTTTATCGAAGGCACTGTGGCGGAGTTTCTGCCCCCCAGCCTCGACCGGGATATCGCGCAGGTGAAAATCCGTCCCCAGCAACCGATCCCGTACTTTCTGGCCGACCGTCTGGCCTATGTAGAGTTCGAGGTTCATTAGGACCTCTTCGTGAACGAACAGCCTTAACCACAAACTGATGAAGAAATAAGAGGACTTCCATGAGCAAGCCCGTAAGCAAGCCAAAGAAACATTCAAAGAGTAAAATTGTACCTGTTATTCTTTGCGGCGGTTCAGGCACGCGCCTGTGGCCGTTGAGCCGGAAAGAAAACCCGAAGCAGTTTCTGCGGCTTATGGATGAAAATACGCTGTTACAGCGCACGGCGAAGCGCGCGATGGACGTTCTGGATATTGGCGGCGAAGAGATCGTGACCATCACGTTGCGCAGCCTGCATGATGAAACCGCCCGTCAGCTTCGCGAGCTTTCCCCCGCGCTGACAAAACATGTCCTTTTGGAGCCGCAGGCGCGCAACACGGCCGCCGCCACGGCGCTGGCGATCCATTATGTGCGCGATCATTTCGGTAAGGACGCGATATTGTGGCTGTTGCCGTCAGACCATCATATCGGGGACGAAGACAGTCTGCGCGCGGCGCTGGAATGCGCGCAGCAAGTCGCGGAAGATGACTACATGGTCACATTCGGTATCGAGCCGACCCGGCCGGAAACAGGCTATGGCTATATCAAAAAAGCAAAAAGCCTGAATGCTAACGGCGCTTTTCATGTCGGTAGTTTTCTTGAAAAGCCCGACCAGAAAAAGGCCGAGAAATTCATCAGTTCCGGCGCGTATCTGTGGAATAGCGGGATGCATTTATTCTGCGCCGCCACAGGTGAAAAGCATTTCATGCAGCACGCACCGCAAACGTTCGAGGTCGTCAAAAACGCCATGCGCGAATCTTCCGACCCGGTCAGCCCTTCGGCCATGGTTTATGGGTCTGTCAAGGAAGAGCAATTCGAGCACGCCGTCATTGAAAAGGCCGATAAAATAGCGGTCGTGCCGTGTGACCCGCAATGGACGGATATCGGCAATTGGGAAAGCCTGTGGGAGATCAAGGACAAGGACGAGTTCGGCAATGCCTTTAGCGGCACGGTCTTTTGCCATGATACCCGTAATTCGATGATTCTGGCCGAAAACCGCCTCGTTACCTGTGTCGGCATGGATGATGTTATTATTATCGAGACGGAGGATTCCTTGCTGGTCGCTGATAAAAGCAGTAACGCTTCCGTCAAGACGCTGGTGCAAAAGCTTCAGCAAATGAACCGTCAGGAAACCGAACGCGCCAGCGGCAGCCGCCACCAATGGGGCGTTTCCCGCACTGTGCTTTCATCCACGCGGATGAGATTGCACGAACATGTCATCAGTCCGGGGCAGGCTTATAAAGGCGAAATTGAAAATGGTTCATCGCAATGGATTGTTGCCGAAGGGGGCGCCAAAGTGTCGATTGAAGGCAGCAACCGTGAAATGCGGCGCGATGATACGTTGATCATGCCGCAAAATACGGCCTTCAAGATTTCCAACCCGCATGATGAGGATTTGAAAATCTATGAGCTGCAATATCTAAAACCTGCAAGAAAAGTGGCCAATAAAACATCGCAACGCACGCCACTGCGCCGCGATAAAAAACACGCCGCCTGATAAGTGAAAAGCAATGGACGCTGCAATGAGACCGGTCAAAACCCAGCAAGGAAAAAGAGGGGGCGTTTTACGTTCCTGTCTCCTCTCTACCCTAATGACGGTCTTTCTTGTTGGCTGTAACGGCAATATGCCGGACATGAAAACGGCGCGGCTTGCGTATCAGGAAGAGGACTATCAAACGGCGATCAGCCATTATCAGCAGCTTGCCGAATTTGGTGTGCCGCGCGCAAGGACGGAACTGGGCAAGCTGTATCTTTATGGCAAGGGAACAGAGCGCGATCCGGCGCGCGCCTTGCAGCTGTTTCAGGAAGCCGAAGCCGCCGGTGAAACCAAATATGCGCCGCGCTATATCCCCAGGGCACAGGCAAGACTTGTCGCCACCGGGGCATCGGAAACAACGGACATGGCGGCAAACGAATGAGACATTTTCTGCAAATAACAGCGTTATGGACGTTGTGTGCGCTTTTTTCGGCGACCGCAGCAAAGGCGAACATACCACCAGAGCAAAAGGGCTGGGCGGAGCGTATCGACCTTGATGCGCGCCTGACCTTGCAATATCTCACCGAAGAAAATAACGATCTTGGCACAAGATCCATGACGCGGGAACAAAGCGTCGCCGAACAGCTTCAGCTGCTTGTCGATATTGACCTTGCCGAAGACCTTTTGGGCTTTGTCCATGGCAGGGCGCTGAACATTGACGGGGCTGGCGGTTTTGAAGATGAAGATAGCGGCAAGGACACCAGCTTGACGGACTCGTTTGTCGAGCTGCGTGAACTTTATATTCAGAAATATAATTTGTTCGGCGTCGTGCCTTTGTCGTTGCAGGTTGGCCGCCAGCGTGTGCGTGAAGAGCGCGCTTTGTGGTGGAATAGCGACTACAACGCTCCTTAACGGTTTTCTGGCTGCCGGTGAAAATTTCGATTCCTATCGTACCGGCGCGCAAAACGAGTTCGAGGAAGAGGAGAAAGAGCGCTTCCGCCTGCTGGGCGAGCTATCATGGCAATATAGATATAATCATTTTCTGGAAGGCCGCTTCCTTTATGAAGACGATCATTCCGGGCTTGAACCGGTCGGCAGCCTGATCAAGGCCGATGACCGTGATGATGAAGACCAGAATTTGCTATGGGCCGGTATCCGCAGCACAGGCTATCTGGAGCCTGAAGGGGCGTTCGGGCTTTTCAAATATCGCGGCGATTTGATGTTTGTGACCGGCGAAGAAGATCTTTTGAATAGCGCCTTTGTTGCCGGCAACACGCGCAGCGTGACCGGATCGCGCAGCCGCGATGTCTGGGGCTGGGCGTTTGACGGCGGCATTGTCCTTGACCCGGCAGAACGGGGCGGCATCGTCTTTACGCTGGGTTATGCCTTCGGTTCAGGGGACGATAACCCCGCCGATGGCACTGATAACGAATTCCGGCAGACCGATATTCAGGCAAATGCCAGCCGCACCGTTCTTGAACGCCAGCAGCAGAAAAATTACGGCGAGGTGCTGGATCCTGAACTTGCCAATCTTCATATAGCAAGCGTCGGCGCGGCCTATCCGCTTACCAAGGCAGCCGGTCTTAGCCTGACTTATTTTCATTACCGTCTTGATGAAGAGGCCTTGCGGCTGCGTGAAAGCGATATTTCCGCGCCGCTGAACGGCACGGACAAGGATATTGGTCAGGCGCTTGATCTGACGTTCGGTGTCGATCTCGATGACCAGTTTTCACTCCGCTTGCCTTGGGTCAAGGATGTGGATTTCCGTGTTCGCGCAGGCAGTTTCTTTGCCGGTGACGCTTACGGTCTTGCGGCTGATGAAATGGCCTTCCGGATATTCACGGAAATCAAGTTCAGGTTCTGACGGGCGGTGCGACATTTCTTCTCATCGCTGGTGCTTGGACTCTTAACGCTGATCACATCATTCGGTGATGCCGGGGGGCGCGGCGCCGACACTGTTTATAAAAGCGCCTGTGAAGCGCCGCCGATGAAGCCGCCTCATAATCTGGTCTTTGGCTTTCGTTATAAACGCTCTGATCCGCAGCGGGCGGAAATTGATGCGGCGGCGTTCGCGGCTTACCGCGAACAAACACAGGGTTTGCGGATTTTTGAAAAAGAACTCACGGGCATGGCGAATGCCTATCTGGAATCGGGCGGCAAAAATGACGCTGCGGCGCGGTGCGCTCTTGAATGGCTGTATGAATGGGGCAAGGCAAATGCCTATCGCGGCAAGACCAACGCGCAGGGCGAATATATCCGCCAGTGGGGGCTGGCCGTGGTTTCTTCTGCCTATGTCCAGATCAAGGACGCGCTGCCTGAAAAAACGCTGCAGCATAAAATCATACGTCGCTGGCTGAAAAATGTTGCCGAAGATGTCATCTCGGGCCACGAAGATGGTGCAGCGGTCAGTCAGCAGAATAACCATCTATACTGGGCCGCGTGGGGCGTCACTATAACCGGTATCGCCCTTGAAGAGCCGCGGCTTTATGAATGGGGGTTTGCCAAAGCGCGGTCGGCGATCCTTGAGCAGATACAGCCGGACGGAACCTTGCCGCTGGAAATGGCGCGCGGCAAAAAGGCGCTTCACTATCATCTCTTTGCATTAACCCCGCTGATTTTGATCGCCGATATGGCGCTCGGTAAAGGTGAAAATCTTTATGATTTAAAAAACGGCGTGCTTCATACGGCGGTTCACCAGTTATTTAGGAACATTGAAGATCCGTCATTGTTCGAGCGGCGCGCCGATGCCGGACAGGACAATGTTGCAGGGGGCGCAAATGAGCATTTCGCCGGTCTGGAAGTTTACAACATGCGCTTCCCCGACCCTTTGATAGAAGCGTTTCTGGCGCAGCGAAGGCCGATCTTTTCCCGCCGTGCGGGCGGTGATGTGCGCCTGTTATTTTAATGTTACCAACGGCAAATTGCGGCGAAATGCGGCACGTTATCAAACAAAGCCTTGTCAGGTAACGGCACGACCTCGCCGTTATTTAGCAGGGTGCGGATCGCGGCAAGGTTAATCAGTTCCTCGCCGACGCCGCCCCGCAAATTATCGTCCTGTTCGATTTCAATTCCCTGATTGCTTTCGTTAAAATGCCCCCAGACGGAATTATTGCTGGCAGGGATGAACAAGGTGCGGATGCGGTGATTATGCGCAGCAGCCAGAATTTCGGCGGTATCTGTCAGCACCCTTTCCGGCTGGTTGGCCTCGATCTGCAGCAAGTCTTCTGCTGATTTTTCAAAAGTGCTCTCATAAAGGCGCTGGTTCTTTTCGGACACCGCATCTTTTATGTCCTGCATTGTCACAGCATTGGCATTTTTTTCAATCAGCACCTCGAAACTGCAATTCATGTCTTTGGCTGTTTCGATGAAAACGCCTGTATTCTTCGTGTCGCCAACCAGATAAAGCCGTTCCTGATTGCTCGGTACTAGATCCTCAAGCCAGTTTTTGACCTGATGGTAATAGACGCCGAGATAGTAATTATCGGGCGCTTCGTCATCGGCCGTGCCTTCACCCTGAAAGGCGGGCCACTTGTCTCCACCGCCGCGCGGCGCGACTTCGCCGCTGTGAAATTGCGCGTGTTCTGCAAACTCAAAAGTTTCCATGAATTTTGTAAAGGAGCGCAATGGCTCGGGCGGGCGGTGTTCCTGCTGGCTGTCTCCGCCCATGGTAATCAGGAGCACGTCCTCGCGGTTAACGATCAGAACGTGGTTAATGCCTTGCGGCGTATAAGCGGCCAGAAGCGGGCGAATGTAAAAATGCTGATCAACGATTTCCATCGGCTCGAACGCCACCGGCAGCAGAATAACCTTAAGCGTGTCTTTTGACCGGAAGACGGCGAGTCCCTGATCGCGGGTCTGCCAGAAAGCCTCGTCCTTCTCCAGCTCTTTCAGTGGCGCGAGCAGGTCGTTGATGGCATCTTTTTCAATGCCGTAGCGGGTCAGTTTTTCTTCGGCACGGTGGCAAAGCTCTTTAAATAAAATGGCGTTTTTGCGCGTGTCGCGGCCGGTTTTTTCCTCTGCCATATATATTGAAATACAGGCCTCGTACTGGGGGGCGGCGAGGCTGATAATGTCGTTGCTATCAATATTCCTGATGATGTTCTGCATATTTCTCCGTCCCTGATCTGCTTTTATTACAACGAGCATACGTTCCTGAAGGGGGGATTGTTCCCGCGGCGACGCCGCAGCGGGTTGGTGGATGTCTCGTTTAAAAAGCTGCCATGAAGAATTGGGAGGAACTGGATTTCGTTTTTTGCTGTTGGTCACGGGGAGCTAATAAAAAGGAGGATCTCATGGCTTATTCAAAACCTTTGTTATCTGCCTCGACGATCAGCGGCGATAAGGTGAAGAACCCGAAAGGTGAAAACCTGGGCAATGTCGAAGATTTGATGCTGAACACGGAAAGCGGCAGGATTGAATACGCTGTTCTGTCGTTCGGTGGCTTTTTGAATATCGGCGATAAATATTTCGCTGTTCCCTGGCAGGCGCTTTCTCTCGATACGCAAAACGAATGCTTTGTCCTGAATGTCGATAAAAAGCAGCTGGAGAACGCGCCGGGCTTTGACAAGAATAACTGGCCCGATATGGCGGACCCGTCATTCCGCAGCAAAATTCACAGCCACTACGGGATAGACGTTGGCCGTGATATTTAAGATTTAGTTTGGCACTACTCTCTCGGAAATCCCCGGTATCGCAATGTTGCGAACCGGGGATTTCTTTTTTTGAAGCTTATTTTTAGTCACTCTCTGCTGGAAATAATATAAACGGCGTGAATGATGCCGGGTAAATAACCCAGCAGGGTCAGAATGACGTTGATCCAGAAATGCTTGGTCAGACCGACTTCGAGAAGAACGCCGACAGGCGGCAAAATAATTGCCAGAAGAATCTTCACCAAATCGCTGAACGTGCTGTTACTTGTGTGTGCTAAAGGCATGATAACTCCTTTGATAAAAATCGGTTTCATCCCTTTAGCCCAACGCCGGCAATCTGTCGGAAGTTCCTTTGTATGTTTTTTTGTGCGTGCCCTGCTATTTGCCGAGAAGTCCTTTCATCAGCTGGCTGGCAGGGTCGTCTTTGGAGGCGGGCGTTTCTTCACCTGCCGAAGGCTCGATTCTCTGGATATCCTGCGTGCCGGATGCTGCGCTGTCGCCGCCAAGCTTTTCCAGCGCCTTGCCGATGAGCTCTTCTTTCTTTTCTTCAATCTTCTCACCGGCAAATTCATTCATGGCCGCTTGCAGGTCGAGCCCGTAATTCAGATCGCCAAATGGTCCGGAAATGCGCACCGGAACATGCCGCGCGCTTTCATCTGCTTCTTCGCCCAGTCCGGCGCGCAGCGTGTAATCAACCGTCTGGCTGGCCATGCTGATGGCCCCGGCGCCGAACGCGTGAAGTTTGGGGCCGACCAGCAGCAAGTCGTCATTGCGAAACACTCCGTCCCGCCCGTTAAATGTCGCATCAAGGGAGGTGAAGCGAATGCGCTCCGGTAGCCCGACTTCGGTCAGCCTGCCCGTTTCAAAAAAGGCGATGGCCTGGTTTAACCGGCGCGAAAGCTCCCACTTGTTGATATAGCCTTCACCGAGGTTAAACCCGATAACGCCGCCGGCCGCGCTGTTGACCGCTTGCATCGTGTTGCCGCGGCTGGTCAGATCAAAATTCATGTCCGCGCGTCCGGTCAGGTAATCCTGCCCCAGCCTGTCTTGCAGCAGGCCGGCCACTTCAATGTCGGTTGCCGCACCTTTTAGAGAAAAGGCAGGGCTTGCGCCGCTGGCATTGATTGAAAGCGCACTGTCGATCTGCCCTTCGTAAAAACCGGCCCTGATCGGCGCCACATTCAGCACGCCGCCCGCCGCGTCAATATCTGCTGATACGTCATCCAGCGTGAGCTGGGAAACGGTCAGCTTCCCGACCTTGATCTGGCCGTCCAGCGCAAGGCCGCGTACCAGCTCTACCGGTATCAATTTTCCGCCGCCATTATCCGAACGGCGAACGCTTTCTCCCTCAGCGCTCGTAATTGTTGCGGGCGCTGCCTTGTTGCCGAGCGTGGCACGCAGAGTATCGATATTCAGCGAAGGTGCTTCAGCGGCAAAACTGATCCGTGGCTGGTCGAAGCTGCCGCTGGCCGTACCGTTACCGGATAGGCTGGTATCCTGCCAATCGGCCTTTACACTATCAAGGTTCAGCGCGAACTGTCGTTCTTTGGCATTGACGTTGCCGCCGCCTGTAATGCTGGCGTTCAGGGGCGATTCAAATGTCGGGGACTGGGCGCGTATCTCTGCTTTCAGTCCGCTAATCTCAAAAGTCCCCAGTTCCGGCGCTGCCGTTGCCTTTGCGAAGCCGTTCATTTCCACGGTCAGGGGCGGCGCGCTGGTCTTCATAATCATATCAAGCGCGATCTCGGTTTCTTCCCCCGGGTCAAAGCCGGGCAGGGTCATGTTCAGCGGGTCGATGATCACCGTTCTGCCCGTGGCCATGTCATTATACGTGACACGCGCATCATTGATCTCGATCTTTCCAATGCTGATGTCAGACGCGGCGGCTCTGCGATCTTCTTCTGGCGCGGCGCCTGCTTGTTGTGCGTCCTGTTTGATATCAAAGGCCAGATTGGTTGAGCCGTCGCGCTGGCGGATAACATTGATCGACGGCTTGGTCAGGATGATTTTGGAAATATTGATCTCTCTTCGCAGCAGGGGCATCAGCTCCACCCCGGCCTGCGCCTTGGAGACTGTCAGAAACGTATCGTCTTCATACCCCGCCGGATTGCCGATACTGACACCGGAAACCTCGAAGCCCAGCACGGGGAAAAGGGTCGTTGTAATATCGCCGGCAATTTCGACATTGCGTCCGGTCGTGTCTTCAAAGGCCTGCGCCATGCGGTCTTTGTAGTCGTTTGGATCAAGCGTTGCCAGCAAAACGGCGGCGACGGCCAGAACGGCCACAACGGGTATGCCAATAACAAGGGCAAGTTTAATAATCCATTTCATGACTTTTTATGTCTCCTGAACATTGCCTAAATGCGGTTTACAAGCGCCAACCGATACGCCTTAAAAATAGTTCCCTTCGCGTCCCCAAAAACCAC
>CBDUPU010000047.1:0-12668 GCA_965369185.1 uncultured Rhodospirillales bacterium | reverse complement strand
GCGCCGTACCGCGCCCCTGCGGCTCCAGAAACATTTGCTGCGCTTGAGGCAATTGCTGCAAGGCCAGCGGCCTGTGCCGTGCATTACAGACCACAAAAGGCGCTTTCAATGCTGCAACTCGTTCTGCCGTATGCTGCAGCAAAGAACGCCCGCCCCTCCAGCGCAAGAACGGCTTCGGGCGCATTTCCGTTGAAAGCGGCCACAAACGCCGTCCGGCTCCGCCTGCAAGGATGACAGGGGTAATTTCATTTAAAACGGACAACTCGAACTCAGATAACATGGGCATTTTGATGATTGGTCAGATACCATTCATAAGCTTTTTCAAGCCCGTCCCGCAAGGAAGTATGCGGCGTCCAGCCCATAGCCCCCAGCTTTCCGCTATCCAATACTTTACGCGGCGTGCCGTCCGGCATGGAGGCGTCAAAAACAATCTCGCCCGCATAGCCGGTCACCGCAGCAATTTGTGTCGCCAGCGTCGCAATCGACACCTCCTCGCCACTGCCGACATTGACCGGCGCTTCGCCGGTATAATGCTGCAACAAAAAGACCAGCGCATCAGCAAGATCTTCGACATAAAGAAACTCTCGCAGCGGCGCGCCCGTTCCCCACAAAGTAACCGAAGGCGCGTTCACCACGCGCGCAACAGCCATTTTCAGCATCAGCGCCGGTATGACATGCGATTTTTCCGCATCGAACGTGTCACCGGGGCCATAAAGATTGCACGGCATGGCCGAAATAAAATCACAGCCATGCTGGCGGCGATAAGCCTGACACAGTTTAACCCCCGCGATTTTTGCCACCGCATACCATTCATTCGTCGGCTCCAGAGCCCCGGACAGCAGCGCTTCTTCGTTAATAGGCTGTGAAGCCGCCCGCGGGTATATGCAGGACGAACCAAGGAACAAAAGCCTCTCTACGCCAGCCTGAACAGCGCCGTGAATGACATTGGCTTCGATCATCAGATTGTCGTAAATAAAATCCGCCGGATAGGCACCATTCGCGCCAATACCGCCAACACGTGCCGCCGCAACGACCACAACATCCGGCTTATGAAGCATGAGCCAATCTTGCGTCGCCGCCTGAGACCGTAGATCAATATCACTGGTCAGGATCATGCAACCTTCATGCTGCAACCGCCTGATCGTTGCTGCGCCAACCATGCCGCGATGCCCGGCGACCCAGACCCGCTTATTCCGCAGCGAATAGCATTTTTCCATGATCGCCCCCTCTCCGCAATGCGGCCAGATCGGCAGCGACCATTTCCTCAATTAATCCACGGAACGTCGTGCGCGGTTGCCACCCTAGCGCCTCACGCGCTTTTGCAGCATCACCGACCAGCTCATGTACCTCGTTTGGCCGGAAAAATTGCGGATCGACCGCAACCAGCATTTTCCCGCTCGCAACATCAAAAGCCTTTTCGTCCAGCCCCTCACCGCGCCACACGATATTTACACCCGCGCAGCCAAAAGCGGCGGTAATAAACTCTCGCACACTATAAGCGCGGCCGGTCGCCAGCACGTAATCACCGGGCACGTCCTGCTGTAACATAAGCCACATGCCCTCCACATAATCACGCGCATGCCCCCAGTCGCGCCGCGCATCCAGATTGCCCACCATCAGGCACGCGGCCTGCCCCGTAACAATCGCGGCTACGGTCAGAGAAATCTTGCGGGTAACAAACTCTTCACCGCGCAGCGGGCTTTCGTGATTGAACAAAATGCCGTTGGAGGCGTGCAGCCCATAAGCATCGCGATAATTGCGTACCAACCAGTAAGCATATAGCTTTGAGGACGCATAGGGGCTGCAGGGCGCGAAAGGCGTATCTTCATTTTGCGGCGCAGGCGCACTGCCGAACATTTCCGAACTTGATGCCTGATAAAAGCGAATATCCCTATCCCGCACCGCTTCAAGCAGGCGCAGCGTCCCCAGCGCATTGATTTGCGCCGTAGCTTCGGGCACAGCAAAGCTCACTTTGACATGGCTCTGCGCGGCCAGATTATAGACCTCATCAGGCTGGATTTGCGCGATTAATCGCTGCAAATTACCACCATCGGTTAGATCGCCGTAATGAAGATGAAAATGCGGGGATTGCCGCAAGCTATCAAGCCGTTGCGTATCGCTGGTCGCGCTGTATAGGCGAAGGCCATGAACAGCATAGCCTTTATCCAGCAGAAATTGCGCAAGAACGGCGCCATCCTGCCCGGTAATGCCGGTAATGAGTGCTGTTTTTACCCGGTCCATAAATACGCTTTATTGCTACCAATAGTTACTATGGTATGCAATAAAGCGAAAATCCGCATAAATGACAAGGAAATTGACGATTAGCCGTTGGTAAAACTCATATTTTGCCGCTGCGAAGCCGCCAGTTCCGGGCGCATTTCCGGCTGATCGGCAACCGGGACTTTAGGCTGTTCCAGCCCGACGCCCTTACTATTAAAGGTGCTATGTAGACCGGGGCCCTGATCGGCCTGAACGGTCATACCGGTGGCGTTCTGGACTGCTGCCTGCAACTGGTTACTATGCAGACTACCCTCAATACCGTCGCTGGAAACAAGGCTACAAGCCCCCATATTACCGAGCGCATCGGCGACAAGTGTGCCGGGAAGAATACTCATACGGCTCTCCTGACTTCGACATAAGCGACATGGGTTATTTCCGCCGGGAATTCGGAACCGTCATATTCGACCAGTCCGACCTGCGTATTATTGGCAATTCTCTGGAAAATTTCGCCGCCCTGATAATTCATTTCGGCAATATTCTCGTACCCGGCTTTAAAGCGAATATCCTGGTCACTAACCGAGACGGTGTATGTATCGGCCGCCGGCAAGGTGCCTGCGATTACGATTATAATCGAATAACCGGCCCCTAATAAAAAATCACAACGTTCAAACACAATATCGTCCCCCACAGATTATTTACGACCATTATGCCAATACGACATTAAGATCCTATGAAAAGTATTTTGGATTTTAGCTAAATTATAGCTATTTCGCCGGGATCGCAGTTTTCCGGGGCTTACGACGCCTGAATGGGTGGCGGAGCTGCGCCAAAAAACCGGGCGGCATATATTCATTGATGCCAATATCAACCGGCGGACGCCTCTTCGGGTTATAATAAGTGCCAAAGATCTGGTCCCAGATCATCAGGTTTTCACCGTAATTCTTGTTGCCTTCCCGAAGATCACGACTGTGATGCCATCTATGTAGGCCGGGAGTATTGAAGATCAAGGACAGCACCCCGAACTGCATATCAACATTACAATGCGTTAGCATACCGATAAACGCCGTGATTGCCGATAACCAGACAAGCACTTCCATCGGCGCACCCAGCCCGATCAAAATCGCCATACCGAACAAGATGCTGAACAGGCTGTCAACGAAATGGAAGCGTCCCGTATTGATAATCCAGAGCCGCGTCACACTGTGATGCACGGCATGAAAGCGCCATAAAGGAAGCCATTCATGCGCCAGCCGGTGCGCCCAGTACAGGCCGAACTCCGCCGCGGTAACGCCCATAATAACCTGAACCCACAAAGGCCAGTCACGTGGCCAGATACCGCGTCCTTCTTCCGCCGCCGGTGTCACCAGCGAAGCCAGCCCGATCGCCGCGCTGAATATCACCAGCGCCTGCACCGTACCCTTGCTCATCAGCGTATGGGCAATATTGGCAAACGTTTGCCCGTCATCTTCATTCCAGCTTGGCTCATGCGGCATAAAACGCTCCAGCGCATAAAGCGAAACGGCAAGAAACAGATACGCAAAATTAAAATACAAAACCGGCTGCCCGGCGATAAAGCCGTATCCGGTAATAAACAGGCAGATAACAAACAGACCCGGCCAGCTGCCGCGGGAGAGCAAATAACGCATTGTCAAAAATCCCGGTTCCATGTTCAATGAAGATCCTGAAAGATACTATAACCCCCTGCAGGGATAAAAATTAAATGCTATTCACATTCACCAAAATTGCCATATCCGCCGTCACCATTGCATTCGCCTCTTGGCTATCGGGGAAAAAACCCGAACTGGCGGGTTTCATCATCGCCCTGCCGCTTGTCACTTTGCTTGTACTGCCCCTGTCCCACATAGAGCACCAAGACCCGGAAAACAGCGTCCGATTTGCCAAAAGCATCTTCCTTGCCATACCTTTAAGCCTCGTCTTTTTCGTCCCCTTCCTGCTGGCGACAAAAATTCCGCTCGGCTTCTGGGGGCTTTACAGCACGGGACTGATCCTGCTGATCGGCGCTTATTTCATGCACCAGTGGATTCTATCGCTACTCTTGAACTAAACGGTTAAAACAAAAGCCGCGCAATAACACCGATACCGATCAATACAGCCGCAATCTTGGCCAGCAGCGCCCAATGGGAAGGGCCGGTATATTTATCAGCAGAAATTATAATGGGGCGCACCATAAAACCGGCCAGAATCAGCTGGAATAATGCAAACAAGTTGCTAAGCCCCGGCAATATGTTACCCAGCAGCCCAAGCACAAACATCGCGCAAAAGTAATAAAGCCAGAAAGTCTGTACCAGTGGAATTTTCCCCTGCCACAAAGACTGGATCGTTGTATTAAAATCCATCCGGCCTGCAGGTGCGGCGCTTTTGGCGCTTTGATTATCATCATTCATATCGTTATTCACGGCAAATCCTTCTATTACGAAATATCCCTATTATTCTCATACAAGCGTAGCGGATTGGCAACGACAACCTTCAAAAAAGAATTTCCGCTTCCGGTAACTTTTACGTTTACTTCGCCGAATAGCCAGTCGTAACCTGCTTTGATGCCACGCAGAAATATAAAGAAGGAATTGAATATGAGCCTGAAGAAAACCCTGACTGCCAGCGTTATTGCCAGCGCGGTATCCCTCGCTGCCGCAAACGCAAACGCTGCTGACGCCGAAAAAAAAGCCGCCGCCAAATACGAAAAGTGCTATGGCGTTGCCAAAGCCGGTCACAATGATTGTCACGCAGCCGACGGAAGCCATGCCTGCATGGGCGCGGCCGAAATGGATGCTGACCCGAACGAGTGGATTTCCGTTCCCACCGGCCTGTGCGAAAAACTTGCCCGCGGCTCACTGACACCAGCCGCAACCTCCGCCGACAAACCGGCCAGTGATGACGAACACGAAGGCTAAAGACACGACAGAGCCAAAGCCGATACCGCACCCCCTGCCCGGCAGGGAAGCCGGTATCGGCCTGCGCAGTCAGCATTATGACGCGCTGCTAGATGATCCGCCCATAAACACTCGCTCCCATCCCGGATGGCTGGAAGTTCATCCGGAAAACTATTTCGGCGGCGGCGCGGCCCGTCATTACCTGCGCAAGGCGCGCGAACATTATCCGCTGGGCTTTCATGCCACCGGCCTGTCGCTAGGCGCCGATCAGCCTGTTTGTGAAACCCACCTTAGCCGCATCAAAGAACTGATCGATCTGTTCGAGCCCTTTCAAATTTCTGATCACGTTTCCTGGAGCGCCAGCGGCAACGCCCACCTTAACGACCTGCTGCCACTGCCCTACACAGCAGAAACGCTGGGCCGCCTTGCCGACAATATCGACCGTACCCAGAATTATTTTGGCCGCAGGATCCTTGTCGAAAATCCATCGACCTACATTGCGTTTACCGCCAACGATATGACCGAAACCAGCTTTTTAAACGAACTTACGCGCCGTACCGGCTGCGGCCTGCTGCTCGACGTCAATAACGTGTTTGTCCAATCGCAAAACCACGCCTTTGATCCGGACAGCTATATCAACGAAATCGATCACAGCGCCATCGGAGAAATCCACCTTGCCGGCCACACAAAACGCAATTTCTCAAAAGGCAGCCTGCTGATCGACAGCCATAACCAGCCCGTCTGCAGCGCAGTCTGGCATCTTTATGAAGCGCTCATTCAAAAAACAGGGCCGCGCCCGACATTGATTGAATGGGACGCAGACCTGCCGCCCCTGAAAAATCTTGTTGCCGAAGCCGCGACAGCCCAGACAATTATTGACCGCCACCGAAAGGCCGCCAATGAAGCTGCATGATATTCAGAAAAACTTCACGGCGCGCCTGCTCCGCCCCGACAATCAGACAGAAACCGCCTTTGATACCTTACTCGCGCAGGACGAGGTTTCGCGGGAAGAAAGACTGAGCGTCTATCGCAACAATGTCCTTACAAGCCTGACCGATGCGGTGGTCGCAAAATACCCGCTGACCGAAAAACTGGTCGGTGAAAAATTCATGCGCGGCATGGCGCGCCGCTATGTCACGGCAAACCTGCCAAAAACAGCCTGTTTGAGTGACTATGGCGAAGACTTTGCAAATTTTATAGCCGGTTTCGCCCCAGCAAAAGCCCTGCCCTATCTGCCCGATATGGCGCGGTTGGAATGGGCGCTGCACAGCGCCGCCTGCGCCCCTGATGACGTCCCGCTCGACCTTGAAACACTGGATATGGGTACTGCCGACCAAATGTGCTTTAAACTGCGCGCCTCCTGCCGCCTGCTCTCCTCTAACTGGCCGCTCACGAAAATCCGCGACTTTTGTTTTGCCGGTGAAAATGCACAAGCTCCGGCGCTTGACGAAGGCGGGGTTCTGTTGCTGGTAACGCGCCCCGCTCTGGCACCTGCAATTCACACGCTTGCCAATGACGAATACGATTTCCTGCGAGCGCTTTCCCGCGGTAAAAACCTTGCCCATGCCGCTGCTCTCACTTTGGCCGCGCCCGCTGAAAAGCGCCTTTCGCAATTACTGGAGCGTCACTTCACGCTGAAAAGTTTTTCCGCTTTTTTCTAATCCTTTTTCCGCGCTCAAACGTATGTGTAATGAAGGAAGAAATGATCGCCCAGTCGGGGATCATGTTTCTTTCCAGTCTATAACTTAACAGATGGAAAAAGGAGACTTCCCATGGCACTCGTACCTTTTACAAGAAACACCCATGTTCCGACATTTCGCGGTTTTGATGAATTTGACCGCATGTTCGACAACATGTTCAGAAATGCGTTAACCAACCTGACCGCGCCGGAAACGCCGATTGGCAGTCTGTCGATGCGCGTAAATGTCAGTGAAACAGACAAAAACTATCTGGTTGAAGCCGAATTGCCGGGTATCGATGAAAAAGACATCGATTTAACGGTTCAAGACGGCGTCCTGACCATCGCCGGCGAAAAAGAATCCGAGGAAGAAACTGAAGGCAAAACTTTCCACCGGTTAGAACGCAGCTACGGCAGCTTTACCCGCAGCCTGCAATTACCGTCCGATGCTGATGAAAACAAAGTCAGCGCCAGCATGAAAAACGGCGTTCTTGAAATAGAAATCGGCAAACGCAAAGAACAGCAAAAACAAGCGAAACGAATAAGTATCGGCAAAAAATCCTGATACCGTTTCTGTAACGCGTCATGATAACGGCCCCGCCCTTATGGGGCCGTTTCTAATTTTAGGCTGACTTTTCAGACGCGGTTTCCTATTATTAGCCGAGCAATGAACAAGGAGCCGCCCAGATGGAAGAACCGCATATCGCAGCCCGCGAACCTGCCGCCGTAGAATTAACGGAAGGGAAGTCCTACTTTTTCTGCACCTGCGGAAAATCACAGAAACAACCATTCTGTGATGGTGCCCATTCCGGCAGCTCCTTCACACCGCAAAAGTTCACGGCAGATAAAACAGGCAAGGCGTGGCTGTGCCAATGCAAGCACAGTGCGAAAAAACCATTTTGCGACGGCTCGCACTCCCGTATCTAGTCGCCCCTCCAGCGCATAAAAAACTGAACTAATCCGTAATTTCGAACGTTGAAAAGGCAGCGTTAATTTGAATTACGGAAGCTATTTTTATGCGCACACCAGCGAATTACCCTGTTTTTATCGCCTTTGTCGCCGCCTTGTTATTTTTCCTTGGCACCAGCAATGCTTCCGGACTCTTTGGCCGCCAGCAAACAGCAGACTCTGCTGCCAGACAAATCACAAACAGCGCACTTTTAGCCGAGCAAAACACCGGCACGCAAAGCGAGGAAGCCAAGGTTTTCGTCCAGTCAATGGGCGATCAGGTGATTGACTATATAATAGACAGCAGCCTGACCGAAGCCAGCCGCAAGCAAAAGCTGGAAGGCATTCTGAAGAAAAATTTCGACACTTACACCATCAGTCGCTTTGCGCTCGGCCCTTACTGGCGCAGCCTGACAACATCAGAGCAAGACGAATACCAGGAACTGTTTGCCGACGTTATCGTCGCCATTTATTCTCGCAACTTCTCGAACTATGATGGCCAGCAATTTGTCGTGACTTCGGTGCGCGCGGCGCCCAAAAACGACTATATCGTCCAATCGATGATTTTGCAGAGAAAAGCTAAGGACATTCCGGTCGGCTGGCACCTAAGACTCAAAAACGGTCAATTTCAAATTGTCGATGTTACGGTTGAAAATGTCAGCATGATCGTGACCCAGAAATCAGAATTTTCCAGCATCATCCAGCGCCGCGGCGGTAATCCTTCCGTCATCATCGACCACCTGCGCACCAAACTCGGCGAAGCGACCTAGGCCGCACTCAACTCGGCTACGGTCTGGCTAGATCAATATACAGACGCGGGCTTCCACCTTTCGCCGCAGGCAGAACAGCGCTGTCTTTGACCAGCATCGTGTCGCGTGCCACCAGCAGCAAGCGCGCACCTCCATTGGCAAGTTCCTCGACCTTGAATTCTTTCAAGACCATGTTATACGGCAAGGCCCGGCTCTGCTCAGCGTCCCAGCGCGCAGCAGGAATATCAATCATTACGACCATGCCGGTATCGCCTTCTTTAACCGCGAAATCCACAGCGGAAGACAGGTCAAGCACCACACGTACTTTATCCGGATGCTCACCGACCCGAATATCTTTCACCTGCGCACTGACCGGAACGTCAGGCTTTTGTTCGGAAACGATAGAGGGTGCCCCCCCACCGGAAGAGCGCGCATCGACGAAGGAGCGACCCTCGTCGTTTGCGCTCTCCACGGCAGGGGAGACATCCTCATGGGTAGTGTCTTCCGCAGCGAGGGAGCTACCCTCATCGGGAAGAGAGAATCGAGCCGGCTGTCCCGTCCCGGGAACAGCTGGAGCGTGGTTGGTTTGGGCTACTCTACCACTTTCTCCGTCTAGTTGTTCAGCTGCACTCTCTTCTGCAGCCGGCTCAATGAGATAGAGATCAATGCCAAAGGCAAAGAGCTCATCAGAAGAGACCTCGACGGTCTCAGGCGGGACGTTAACTTGATATGCTGGATCGGCCCGGACGGTATAAGTTCCGGGCAGCACAAATTCGAATGCGTAATAACCGTCAAAAGCGGTCTCGACGGTCATATAAACCTCACCGTCCGGTTTGACCAACTGCAGGGTCATACCGCTGATCGGTGTGCCGTTTGAATCGCGATAAACCGTACCGTCAATCGATCCGGTCTCAACAACCGGGAAATCAAACCCGGGCATCGAGCCGCGCAGGCCAAACGTGCTGTAACCTTCTACTGAAGGCCTGAAGTAAGGATCCTTCAAAGAGCTTTCATCAATGCTGACATCATTAATTTGATTTTGGCGCAGCGCGGCCACTACAAAGCCGTTTTCATCGGCCCCATCACGCCCGCGCACGCGGCCCACCTGCAAGCGTGCCCCCGGCAACGGCTCGTCACCCTCAGTAAAGGTGCCGTCAAGATCACGGTCAAGAAAGATACGGCCGAGCACAGGAGCCTGATTGCGTCGCGATTCACTGGAAAGCCTGTAGCTTTTATCTGAATAATACGGATTAAGCGACGTCGATGCCCGCAGCGTAAACAGCCACCCCTGCTCTTGACTGTAACGTGTATCGAGCGTTGTCAGTATATCATCGAAATCGTAGCCAATCTGGCCACCGACCGTCGTCGTCGATTGCAAGAAATCATGCTGTAAATTGATGGCCGCTTGAAAATCATCGCGGTTTTTATAGCGGACTTCGGCCGTCCCGGACGCCAGATCAGACTCCGGATAAAGATTATAATTAAACGATGCACGCGTCTGGTAACGGCCCCTGTTCCAGTTAACGTTGAGTGTCCCGTTGCTGGAGGTATGTATATCGTTTACAAGGCGCGTTGTAGTAGAATTATTAAAACGCAGCCCGCCACCGGTAAAAGATTGCGTTGTTCCTAACGTCGTTGTCTTATTGCCGTTAACAAATTCACGATGCAGCATGTTCAAACGCAAGCTGAGAGGCATAAACGGCAGCTTCAGGTTTTTATTTGCCTGCACTTCCGTTTCATACCGCTTCGCGCTTCCCCCAAAACCTGCATCGCTACTCTCGAAGTCGTTGAAATACGCTCCCCGCAAATTCAAACGGACGCCCAGAAGTTCGGTAATGAAACGCAGATCCACGGCTCTGCCGCCGTTAATCTGCTTATAGGCCTCAACCTCAGCCACACCGACAGGCGTGCTCATCGCAACACCGCCAGTGTAATATTTCTCGAGTTCGTTTCTGGCCTCGACCTCACTATAACTGCCAAAAACGGTCAGCCACTTGTTCAGGCCATAGAATAGCTCGCCGTTCTTGGTCAAAATTTCCGGATAATTCTGGTTTTCCGGCGTATCAAGAACAATAAAAGGACGGTCGGTATCCAACAGTCCGATTTCGTAGCTCACTTCACCGGGCGAAAGCAGGCTGCCGCCAATATCATATTCAAAAACCTCTTCCCGCACCTGTCCTTGCGGGCCGTAAAGAATAACACGCAGCCTGTTATTGCCGTATGTCAGAACAATATCTTCAAAACGATATTCGCCGTCACTTTCGACGGCGCCAAAGTCAATCAATTCATTGTTGTTATATAGTTCGATTTCCCAATCAGGCGGCCCCGTCCCCTCCAGCGTAATCCTGTCAAACTCGCGGGAGATTTCTGACTCGTTGTTCGAAACAACAAAGCCGCGCCCACTGGCGTTGCTACCGACCAGATCGCGCTGCGCCAGACTAACATCCCCGAACTCAATGCGCTTGACGCTCGGGATCAACAGGCTTTCATCTTTCGGCGCCTGGCGGAAGAACTTTGTCCTGATACTGTCAGGCCGTATCAGCGTGCCCTCACGGTAGTTGAAAGTACCAGAGTAATCGACGACAAACTTGCCAAGCTGCTGCGCGCCCGAAACATTCGTGTTCCCGCTCAGTTCACGCTGGGTCTTGTCATACGCCCAGGACGTTTGAACATCCACAGCCGGCTTGCCAAGCCACTTATACCCGTTTTCAACATAAGGCAGGTTTTTCTGGCTTGCCTTTTGCAGCTGGTTACGCGCTTCGGCAATTGCTTGCCGGTTTTTACGTTCCTTACGCTGAATAAAGGCGAGATCAGCGCCCTCATCAGGTTCGGCAATAATAGTAATACTCGGAAGATCGACGCGCATTTCCACGGGCCATATCCTGTTAAGGACATCCACGCGGACATAAACATCCTGCCCGTCCAGAAGTTCGGGAGGAATAATCGACTCTACAGGCAACGCTTCGCGTTCGCCCTGGATAATCAGCTCCCCGCGCTCTCCGTCAATCGTGAAGCTATTTTCTTCACGACCGGCAAAGCCGGTAACGTAGGCACGATCTGCCTCGGACTCGACAAAGAACTCAAAGCCCTCTGCAAGCTCGACCACGGGCAGATAGTAAGAGCCTTCGAACTGATAAGCGAACAGCGCCTCCGCGATCATCCACTGAGGTGGCGTAATCACGCTGAATATCCATTCCTCGGGCTCCGATACCTCGGTCCCGCGAGCAGATGACACAACCGTACCCGCCATCACCGCACAAGCGATCGCAGCGAATACAATTCGCCTAAAAAGTTCCGTCCAATGTAAAACGCTCATGAAATAGAGCAGAGAAAGTTATTATAAGAATAGCCCAATTGAAGTATAGCAAACTTCGCGACAAATAAAAACACTATGTTAAGGGTTTTTTAATTCTTTTTTATAAAGGCACGCTGGCAGCAATAAAACGAACCACAAGCAACAAAAATAAAGGCAAGAGAGAACAAAAAAAAGCGCAGCAATTTGCTGCGCCCCTAACCCCGATATGCACAATGACCTACTTCAGCTCAGCTGTCGCACTCGCCATAGTTTGTCCCCCATACTGGGAATCGTCATTATCGGCAACATATTCAATACGAACGCGGCGACAATCATTCGCACGCTCGGCAGGAATCTTTATTTCATAATCAAAAATTCGCTTCTGCACCTCGGTATAAACAGCAATACCGCGAACCTCACTGGCCACATACTCCTGAGAACCAGCCGTGCAAATCACGTTAAGGTCACCATAAAGACTGCGCGTCCCTTCACGATGCAAAGTAAAACCGACAGAAGCACCGCCTTCAGCACGTGACAGTGTCGCCCCCGTAATACGCGCAGACGCGGACAGATCACCAACACGGACAAATACCGGCATCGTGATAGCCGGCTGCATTGTCAAACGGACAGACTGCTTATCAGCAGACGCATCGGCATCAAACTTCGCAGCCTCAACCTCGGTAATAATCCAGAGGTGAGAACGATATTCACCGGAAGCGAGATCGCGAGGACGACGCAACAAAATCCGTATCTGTTGCGACCCGCCAGCAGCAACCGTCACACGGCGCGGCGCAAAGCGAATCATATCATCAGCCCACTTTATGTCAGTAATACTCGGAAGATCTTCCTCAGGGACAGCAACCAGCGAACGGGTTTCGTCCATACGA
>CBDUPU010000046.1:0-12695 GCA_965369185.1 uncultured Rhodospirillales bacterium | reverse complement strand
ACCAGCGGCTAACTGTAAAGACACCCTCATCATCAAGATCGTTCAGCAAAACGACCCAGCCATCGACAGTATAAAGGCCGTTTTCAGACAGGGCAAAAGCCCCCGCGCCGGTCGCAGCCCAGGTATCAATCAAACTCATCTGGATCAAATCAAACGCGCCCTGATGACGGCTGAACCAGCTTCTCGCCTCGCTATGGATCAGCTTGACCCCCGGTATATCAACGATACTGGCATAGGAACGAAACGGCTCTTTTTCGCTAAGCAGTGAAATCTGGACATTATTAACATCCATCGCCGTAATGTCGCTCGCGCCGAAATAATGCGCCGTAAGCACATCACGGCCACCGCCCACACCAACAATCGCGACATCGTCCAGCCCCGGCAAGGCATAGGCGATCGTTGTCACATCATATTCAAGAAACCGCAAAGCGTCCCTGTCACCGTCATACCGCGTAATCGGGGTCATTGCATCGCCGTCAATAATCAGCCGGTAATAAGACACTCGCATATCTTCCGGCAGTAATGGTGATGGCCCCCATAAAAAAGGCGGAAAATCGACCCGTTCATTTGCCACCGTCACACGCGAAATGGCATTCCATTCATCATGGGCAAGATCAGCCTGGGAAAAAAAGCTCGCCTTGCTCCAAAACGGGTAAATCAGCTTTTGCGGGGCCGTCACATTGATAAACGCCACCGCAGCAATAATGCCGCCCCATAGCAACGTTTTCCTGTTTACCCCCTTATCGCCGCTATCACCGCAAACACCTTGCATGCGGTCAAAACAAAATGACGCAATCAGCGCTATCACCGCCAACACCATAACCGCGGAAGGCCCATCCAGATAACTCATCAAAAGCAGCGCAAACAAGCACCCGGCGGCGGCGCCGACAAGGTCAATCCCGTATGTTCGTGCAACCGGGTAAGGCGTACGCGTTAAAGCCAAAGTCAAAACCATTCCCGCCTTGTAATAAGCAACTACCGTGAATAACGACAATAACGGCAAGGTCAGCGCCGTCATCCAGAAAGTCGTATAAACAATAGGAATAAGTAACTGCGCACCCAGCGCGACGATTATATAAAGACCAAAACCGCGCGCTTCTTCTGCCAGCATTCTGGCATAATCGCGCCGCTGCGCCGCTTCATCGCCGCGATGCACCGAAAGCGCCGCAAGCGTCATGCCGAACATGGCGATGCTAATTACCAGAAATGCCAGATGATACCAGGTTGTGACCGAAAAAATGCGCGATTGCAGAATCTGCAGCGCCATCAGGCAACCGCTAACAAGAAAAACACCAATAAAGAAAAGCCGCGCCGATTGCGCAGATGAGGTTAGAAAAGCTAGGGGCATAAGGAGAATTCCTCGAAAGAACCGACCCTTATGCTAGCATTTTTCTACAAAGCTATCCATGACCCTTTTCTTGCCGCCGCGATCAAAAACAATATCCAGCTTATGGCCGTCAATATTGATGATACTGCCCTCGCCGAATTTATCGTGCGACACACGATCACCGCGCGAAAACGTCACACCGGCAGCATTAATCACCTTACGCTCCGCCCCGGCGCTAACACGTGCAGGCGGCCGCATCCCCGATGAATCCCAATGCGACGATCGCCCCTGATACAGACCGGTATCCGACTGTACAGCGACATGATCCGGCGGCAGTTCATCGACAAAGCGCGACGGAATCGCATTGATCCAGTTCCCGTACATCCGCCGGTTGGCGGCAAAGGAAATATAACCGCGCTTACGGGCGCGGGTAATGCCGACATAAGCAAGCCGCCGTTCTTCCTCCAGCCCCGAAAGCCCGTTTTCATCCATCGTACGCTGCGAAGGAAACAGCCCCTCTTCCCAGCCCGGCAGGAAGACAGCATCAAACTCCAGTCCCTTGGCACCGTGCAGCGTCATCACCGTCACGGCCTCATGGTCACCGCCGTCACGATTTTCCATCACCAGCGCAATGTGCTCAAGGAACGAGGCAAGGCTCTCGAACTCGTCCATCGCCGCGACCAATTCTTTCAGGTTCTCGACCCGCCCCGGCGCGTCGGCTTCTTTATTCGTCTGCCACATCTGCATGTAGCCGGATTCATCCAGAATCTGTGCAGCCAGTTCACTATGATGCGTTGTTTCAACCAGCGAGCGCCAGCGTGCAAAATCATCCAGCAGCCTCATCAGCGTTTCTTTGACTTTTGGCCTTAATTCGTCGGTCTGGGTCAGATCCATAATCGCATCATGCAGACAAATACCCTTGTTCCGCCCGTACGCGTACAGCGTTTGTACCGTCGCATCGCCAATGCCGCGCTTGGGGACATTAATAATCCGCTCCAGCGCGAGATCATCCGCAGGCTGGGCAACAACCCGCATATAAGCCAGCGCATCACGGATTTCCATACGCTCGTAAAAACGCGGGCCGCCAATCACCTTGTAATTGATGCCAAGTTGGATAAACCGCTCTTCAAATTCACGCGTTTGAAAACCGGCGCGCACTAGAACGGCCATCTGGTTTAGTCCCCAGCCCTTATGCTGGAGCTGCTCAATCTCCTCGGCCTCGCCGTCCCACAGCCCGCGCACAATCAGCTTCTCGCCCTGATCCTCGCTGGTGAACAAATTCTTGCCAAGCCGGTCTTCATTTCTGGCAATCACACTGTTGGCAGCGGCCAGAATATGGCCGGTAGAGCGGTAATTCTGTTCCAGCCGGACAATCTTCGCCCCGGGAAAGTCCTTCTCAAAGCGCAAAATATTGCCGACCTCGGCACCGCGCCAGCCATAGATCGACTGGTCGTCATCACCAACGCAGCATAAGTTATTACGCCCCTGCGCCAAAAGCCGCAGCCACAAATATTGCGCTACGTTCGTGTCCTGATACTCATCAACCAGAATATATTTAAAGCGGCGGTGATAATCACCAAGGACGTCAGCATTGGCAGGGTCTTTGAAAATCGTGATCATATGCAGCAGCAAATCGCCAAAATCACAGGCATTCAGGGTTTTCAGCCGCTGCTGGTAAATTTTGTACAACGCGACCAGCTGCCCGTTTGCTGCTTCGCCGCCGTCAGCTGGATTAAGGTCGCCCGGCACCATGCCCTTGTCTTTCCAGCGATCGATCATGCCGACCATCGCTTTTGGTGCCCATTTCTTGGTATCGATGCTGGCCGCTTCCATGATTTGCTTGAACAGCCGCACCTGATCGTCCGGGTCAAGAATGGTAAAATTGGAATCCAGCCCTACCAGCGCAGCATGACGCCGCAGCATCCGCGCCGCCAACGCGTGAAACGTCCCGAGCCACCAACCTTCGACCGGCTCACCACCTAATAAACCGCTTACTCGTTCGCGCATTTCCTGCGCGGCCTTGTTGGTAAAGGTTACGGCCAGTATTTCCCCGGGGAAAGCCCGGCCACTATGAAGAATATGCGCAAGCCGCGTCGTCAGAACCCGCGTCTTGCCCGTTCCCGCCCCGGCCAGCACCAGAACGGGGCCGTCAATTGTCTCCACCGCTTCACGCTGCGGCGCATTCAAATCACTCAGATACGGGATATTTGTCGTCATTTGATTATTGGCTGATTGCATAAATACACTTTTAGACGCTGCCGCCAGCAACCGCAAGCAAGAGCGCAAAAATAAGTGATACGGCTATAGTTTTTTAAGGATGATAAAGTAGATAATTCCGGTGCACGAACAAGATCACATCAGGGCGCAGCCAAAGAACTAAAAAGAATAATCAGGCTTCTTTTTTCTTTTTCTTGCCCGGCGTCGGCGCGGCGGCTACCTGGTTACGGCCATTATGCTTGGCGGTATAAAGCGCGGCATCGGCACGCTCTATAAGGTCGTGAATATCTTCACCGTCATTATACTCGGCGGCGCCGACCGACATGGTAATCCGGCTAAGCTTCTCGCCGGTGCCGCGATTGACAACATCCTTGGTTGCCACAGCTTTGCGCAGCGCATCACCCACCGTCACTGCCGCGCGCAAAGGCGTGTCCGGCAGGATAATTACGAATTCCTCGCCGCCATAACGCGCGGCAACATCGCGCCCCTTCACCCCGTCTGTCAGGGTGCGTGCGACAAGACGCAGCACCTGATCGCCGATCTGGTGGCCAAAATTATCATTAAAGCTCTTGAAATGGTCAATATCGACCATCAGCAGCGAAAATACAGCGCCGCTCTCATGCGCCTCTTCGGCAATGCGCTTAAGCTCGGCGTCAAAAGCCTTGCGGTTGGAAAGACCGGTCAGCCCGTCAGTTAGCGCTTCCTTGCGAACATTTTCGAGGTCACGTTGCAATTCTTCCATCACAACAGACGATTTATCCAGCTGCTCTTCCAGTTTCTGGTTCTGGACGATCATGCTTTCCGTGTCGGCGACAACATTCTGCAAAATTTCCTTAAGCTGATTGGCGTCCGTGGCCTCTGCGATCTTGCCGGTTACGCCGCCCAGCTTGCTGTTATATTCACTTGTCGCGCTTTTGACGTCGCGAACCGCGCCCGTAACACTGCGAATCGTCGTATTGATCTGGTCGCCGGCACGGCGGACAACTTCCTCGTCACGAGCCTCGCTCAAAAAGCGCTGGTAGAGCTCTTTACAGCGTTCATCTGTAATTTTTTGCTTGTTGGCGACAAGTATATCCAGCGCCCTTGTCACTTCCGGGCTCTGGCCGGAATAATAGACATACCACAACTCGAATATATCGGGTGTCGGCGCAAGTTTTTCCCGCTTGATCCGCGCAAACGCAGCGGTCGCATATTCATTTGCCTGAGATTTTTCGTGGGTATACTGCACGGATTCTTATTCTCTTTTTATAATTTATATACTTCACCAGTCTGAAAACAAAGCCAGAAAATAAAACTCTAGAGCCACTTCGAAGCAAAAGCCTTTAAGCCGAAACCCTCACTCTTTAATCATGCCCCGAAGGATATTAATTCACCCTTAACGGCTTGAATTTTTTGAATTAATTATGAAAACTACATCCACTTGGTTTTTACATCCATCGCCTTGCGCGGCGCTTTTTCAAGCGCATCAAGCACATCCTCAACACGATCGACAACACAGAGATACTCCCGGTCTGCCGGCCGGGCGAAGTTTTCCGAGATAATATGATCAATCAAATCAAGCAGTTTCGTCCAGTAACCGTCAACATTGACAATAATAATGGGCTTGCCGTGCAAACCGAGTTGCCACCACGTGAAAATTTCGAAAAATTCGTCCATGGTGCCAAGTCCACCCGGTAATATCAGAAAAGCGTCAGCCTGATCGACCATCATCTGCTTGCGCTCATGCATCGTCTTGACGACATGCAGCTCTGTCAGTTCGGTATGGGCAACCTCTTTATCGGCAATATGGCCCGGGATAATTCCGGTTACGCTGCCGCCCGCCTTTATCACCGCGTCAGATACAAGCCCCATCAGCCCGACCCGTCCACCGCCATAAACCAGCTTCAGCCCTTGACCGGCAATAATGTTCCCGAGCTTGGTCGCCGCAGCCTTGAAAGATTCATCTACCTGCGCCGAAGACCCGCAATAAACACAGACCGAGCTGATTCTTTTCGCATCTGCCACTTCTTTACTCACAGCGCATCCTCCTTGCTTACCGGAAGATCAAAAGCATATTCCTTGCCCGTCCAGATAACCATGACCGGTGCACAGCTTCCGTCATTAATCTGTAGTTTTTTACAGCTCTTCACATCAGTGACACCGGTTTCTTTTGCCTTGTCACCACCGCCCGCCTCTGTTTCTGCGTCAGCCACTACATCCGGGCGGTCCTGTACCTCCAGCTTGATTGCCGGACGGCACAAATGCGCGCCGTTTTGTGCCTTGTTCACCGGCAGTCGCAATAGCTGCGCCTTTGGCCGGCCGGTTTCAGGATTTTCGGAAATCGAGATAATCACTTCAACTTCATGAAGCGGCTTCACACCGGCAGTATCGGCATCGCCGGCACCTTTCTTTGCCGCATCAACATGAACAACCGAAATACCGGTCATAATCTGTTCGTCCACGCCGTCACAATCCATGTCAGCGCTCTTATACTCGCCATAGCGCCAGAAAATATCAGGATAATCATGCGCCAGCGCATTCATCCAGCGCGGCTGCGCGCTAAATTCACGCGGCTCGGGCTGTTCTTCGCGCTCATTAATATTTTCAAGCAAAGAAATACGCTGCTCGGTCATCGCCGTCAGGCATGACAGCTCATAGACCCGCTTGAGCGCAGGCGTATCGGTAAGGCCGGCTTCCCATGCGCAATGGGAATCGCGGTACAAAATCCATTCTTTCTGGGCATCGCTCAACAAAGCGCGGCTGGCATCTTTCTGGTTTTCAACCAGCGCCTTGAACGTTGCGCTCATCCGGTTTTGGACATCCTGATTATTACGATTGACGCACTCAAGCGCATTAGCCGTACTTACCGCCTGATCGCAATTGCCATGGCGGCGCTGTGACCAGGCCGGACCGTTAAAAGTAGCGGCAAACGCCACCACACAAAGCATCAGAACTACCAAAAAATAACGCATCGTACCTTTCCAGCCATCCGCTGAATCATATTAAAAAAAACAGTCCTTATTATTGTTATAGCTGATAAAACCCGGGGCGAACAGACCCCGGAATTTAAAAAATCCGGCAGATCCCATTGCCAGCTCCACGGCAGTCATTTAAACACCGCCAAATGCACCGCAAGATGTCGCAATACAGCCGGCGTCACATAAAAATAGAACAGTAAAAGAACGATAAAGCCTGCCTGGCGGCAGTCATAAAAAAGAATTAAACCAGCTTCATAGCGCTGACTGTTGGCGGTTTCATCGCCTCATCCCCCAGCGCCGGATTATCACGGGTCAGCGAAGTCATATCCTGATCGTCAACTTTAAGCTCGGTAACAGGTGTGCTGCCAATGCTGTCACTAACCGTAACATCGCTTTCGACCCACTTCTTATACATTTGCGCGCCGATTTCGACATCACGCTGCATCTGGCTTGCGGTTGCTTCCAGCGCGGCAAGCTGCTCGTTATCAAAAGTCGGGCGGGCATCTTCTAAAGACGGCTCGATAATATGCTCGATCTCACCAAGGCCGCCAAAGCCGGGGCCACTGGACATTTTACGGTCAAAATCCTGACCGCTCATCACGGGCGCCTTGACACTTGGCTGCATAATATCAAAGCTCTCATGGCCGGAGGCTGTTTGATAAACGCTTTCTCCGCCCTTTTCGGAAGGACTTGAAAATTCACTTTTCGAGCTCTTGGCGCCAAATGTACCTGCACCCATGGCCGCAACGGTCATCGCCATTCCTGCACCGGGAATAACCAGATCGGCTGCCACACCGGCCAGCGAAGAAACCGTCAGATTTTTCGCTGCGCCCGCTACGCCGCCGCCCGCACTCGCCTGCGGTCCGGCTGGCTGCTGTCCTTCATTTTCTTTGCGAACAGCAGCAATATTGGCTTTAAGGTCCTGCGTCGCAGAGGCTTTGGCCTCAATATAATTACCCGCCTGCCGCGCACCTTGCCCCGAAGCGCTGGTAATTTTTCCGGCTTCGAGCTTGGTTGTTTGCGACTGGAAGCTCCGCGCATTATTCTGCGCAGCCTGTAAATTCAGATTCTTTTGCTGGGCCGGGGTAACGTCTTGGTTCTGGTTTTTATCCGCGCCGTTCCGCGTATCACTAAATGACGGTGCGCTCCCGCGATTGCGGTCAAAAAACGTATCGATCAGGCCTTCCTGCATCCCTTCAAAATCAACGCTATCAACAGCGCTATCGGCCTGAAAAACATCGTCCGGGGCAATATCAACCTGCACGGATGGGGCATCCCATACGTCTTTTGAATTGTCAAAATAGCTGTCTATCAAAGACATACGCTAAATACCCCGAACCTGTATTAATCCTCACGCGCCGAAAAGCCTTACATATTTCCTGCTTTTCGCATTCCTATCAGTATAACGCGCATTAACCATAATTTGCAAGTTTATCAGCGCTTTCCCACGTCAGCCTGTCCAACAAACAAGCACCACCTTTGGTTCGCTCTTTTACAAAAACGTATGCTTCAGCCAAGCCGCAGCGGGCGATAGCCCAGCGCTTCGGCAATATGGGCTTTTACGATCTCTTCGGCCCCTTCCAGATCGGCAATCGTCCGCGCCACGCGCAGCAGCCGATGATAGGCTCTTGCCGACAGCTTGAGCCGTTCCGCTGCGCTGTTCAACAAATTGCGGCTATCATCCTGTAATATAATCACTTTATCCATGACACCCGGAGGAAGATCGGCATTCAGCAGCCCGTCCATCTCTCCCTGCAGCCCTTCATAGCGCCTTTTTTGCGTCTCGCGCGCCCGCATTACCCGCGCCCGCACGGTTTCAGAGCTTTCCCCCTGCCCCGGCGCGGCAATATCGGCAATCGACACCGCGGGCACTTCGACCCGGATATCGATCCGGTCGAGCAGCGGCCCGGAAATCTTCGCCTGATAATCAACCGCGCAGCGCGGCGCCCGCGTACATTCAATATCCGGATCACCCAAATGGCCGCAGCGGCAGGGATTCATCGCCGCAATCAACTGGCAGCGCGCCGGATAGGTAACATGCTGATTGACCCGCGCCACCAGCGCATGACCGCTTTCCAAAGGCTGGCGCAACGATTCCAGCGTCCCGCGCGCAAATTCCGGCAGCTCGTCCAAAAACAAGATCCCGCGATGCGCCAGAGAAATCTCCCCCGGCTTCGCCCGCTGGCCACCACCGATCAGCGCCGGTAGCGACGCCGAATGATGCGGATCGCGATAGGGGCGCGTTTTCATCAAGCCCCCCGACGGCAACGTCCCGGCAAGCGAATGGATCATGGATACTTCCAGCGCCTCTTGCGGCGAGAGCGGCGGCAAAATCCCCGGCAAGGTCGAAGCCAGCATCGACTTGCCCGACCCCGGTGGCCCGCTCATCAGCAAATTATGCCCGCCAGCAGCCGCGATCTCCAGCGCCCGTTTGGCGGTTTCCTGCCCGCGCACTTCGGCAAGATCAGGCACCCGCACCGGCGCACCTTCATCCGCCAGCGCCGCTTCCGGTCTTCCCAAGACCTGCGTGCCTTTCATATGATTAATAAGCTGCAGCAAATCGCGCGGCGCAAGAATATCCAGATCGCCCGCCCAAGCCGCTTCACCGCCGCAAGCCTCGGGACAGATCAGCCTGTTATCATTCGTCGCCGCGTGCAGCGCCGCCGGCAACACCCCGGCGACCGCGCGTATTCCTGCATCGAGCGACAACTCGCCCAGCACGACGCACTTGGCCAGCTCTTCTTTCGGCAAAATCTCCATCGCCGCCAGCAACCCCAGCGCGATCGGCAAATCGTAATGCGACCCTTCCTTGGCGACATCGGCAGGTGCCAGATTAACCGTCAGCCTTTTCGGCGGCAACGAAATCCCCAGCGCATGCAGCGCCGCCCGCACCCGCTCCTTACTTTCCGCCACCGCCTTATCCGGCAAGCCGACAATCGTAAAGGCAGGCAAACCATTGGAAATCTGCACCTGCACATCAACGCTTTGAACGTCAATACCTTGAAAAGCGACTGTGTTAATGCGTGCGACCATTATTCACGACCTCCATCGCCGCATTTTTGGCGAACCCAGAAATCATAGCCGCGAAAGTCCGGGTAAACTCTATCTCCACTATAAAATTTGATGTACTTATCCCAATGCTCCGGCACCTGTAATGATTTGTATCTTAGCTCCCAATAAGTTTCAGGAAAAATGAGAAGGTACGGCACTTGTTGAATAGCAGCAGGCATCAAATTCTCGTTTACGCCAATAGGAACAAAGCCTGCTGATGGTTTCATCTCCTCGCAGTTACTTTCAGTATCCTTCCCAAAATTACAGTACATGCCAAAGTACGTTGAAAAGCTCTGCTGTGAAACGCCATTTGACCACGCATCGCCAAAGCGCATGGTGCTAACCCTCTGACCATCTTTGTAAGCATCAAAGTTCAGGAAGATATTGCGCAAGGTCGAACGGCAACACATATCACCTTTTTCAATACGCAGAACGAATGAAAGCGTTCTGTTAATATGATCCCTGTTATCATCATAGGTATCGCTGGCAACAGGATTTTGCGGAACATATTTAGCGCCAAACAGCGGACAGTCAGTCTCACTTTTCTCAGAGGCATGTACTGAGACACTACCAAAAACGGCGAGAAGAAAAGCCAGTAGCAGCAGGTAGTTTTTATACCCCACAATCGTAAAGGCAGGCAAACCATTGGAAGTTTGCACCTGTACATCAACGTTCTGAACGTTAATGCCTTGAAAAGCGACTGTGTTAACGCGTGCGACCAATACTAATTCCCTCAACTTTAAGTGATAAAAACTTTATGGCATGGCGCGGCGCAAATGGGAAGCATTAAGCGCCGCCGCGCGGTTATCCTGTTATTTGCGCGCTTCTACCGCCCGCTGCGCTTTACATAGTAACGCTTAAAATGCCGATCAAAGTTAAGGGGTTTTTCACCTGTTAGGCTTAAAAATAAGGGCAAGGCGATAGAGTTTCGCCGCTAACAATAAAAAAACACCTGTAGGACAATAACGGTAGAAGAGAACATCATGTTTGCACCTTTGAATGATCAGGATCTTGCCCGGCTGCACGCCAAATTCATCGTACCGATCGTCATCGACCAGATGCTGAACGAGCAGGAAACGCTCGATGATATTGCCGAGCACGCCCTGAACGAGATTTTCTTTGACCTTAGCCCGGATACAGCGCTGCTGTGCCTGGCCCTATGCGGTCGCCACCTCGCCAACAACACGGCGGAGCTGCCAATCAGTAAAGCACTGGAAGCGCAGGCGCAGCAAATTATCGACGAATACGGCCCGATCTGGCTTGCCCATGAGAAAAACCCGTACTCCCTTAATAAGAGCGCGGTCAAGGATCTGCTCTGCTATATCCCGGAAGACCTCGAAGCACTGCGCGATCTGTTCGAGGCAACAATCGGCGAGCTAGAAGAAGATCACTGCACGGCTGCCATTCTGTGCGACATTCTCAGCCTGCAGGCCGACCACCATCGCGACATGGCCGAGCTGGAACTGCAAGAGCTTGACCTGACGCCGCAAAGCCGGGAAGAGCAGCGCCAGACCAGCGAAGCGATTGCCAGCGCTGATAACGTGATCATCTTTCCCGGCAGCGCCGCCGCGCGAATGGCACGCCAGCCGCTTTAAACAGCAAATTTCTTTGCAAACCCTCCCGCGTTTGTTACGGTAAATAAAAAATTACCGATAATAACAAGCAGGGAAGGGCGCAAATGAATAACAATAAAGGCTTCCGGATGGAGCGCGAAGCGCTTCGCGCCCTGACCCACGCACAAGGCCAGCTGGTGGACAGCCATAAAGACATGCTGCTGTTCTTTGCCCTCGATGCGCTGGTGCATATCACGCAAAACCCGCAAATCGGCGCGCTGGAAAATATCAGCCCGGCCACCTTCGCCGATGCCAAAAGACTGGGCGGTTATCTCGACAATATTTCCCAGCGGCAAGCAATGCTTGTCTGGGACGTAAACGAAGCGACTAGCGCCTGCAACAAAGGTCTCAAAGACATTGTGCGCGCCTGCAACGAAGCTGCACCGCACGCGCCCGAAGACCGCGCCGCGCTGGAATATAGCGTCCGGCTGGCACAGGCCACGGCTGATTATCTCGACATGGCCGCCGCCATCCGCCGCCCCGACCTGACCGACACATTCAAGCGCGCGACCAAAATCGACCCATACACCAGCGCCACTTTCCTGCACGCCTATATTGAGCGCCTTACTAAAGATCCGGCATTAACCAAGGCGGACCCGAAGATCGCTGCAAAACTGGCAGCACAAAGCGAAGAAATTGCCGCATATCTGCCCGGCCCGGCAGCCGCAATTTATGAAATCGGCCCCGATAAAATCTGCAATCTATACAAGTTAATGGACTGCTTGTCCGAAACGGCCGACACCGCCCTGTCCCTCAAAAAAGCAGCGCAGCGCGAAAAAATCGGCGGCGAAAAACTGCAGCAATCGCTGCTTTACACCTTCAGCACAGCAGCCGTGTATGACTGGCGGCAATACCAGCAACCGGCAAACAGCAATGACGCCAAAGCGCCGCGCGCGAATAACGTCCTGCAATTCAAGCCCCGCTAACGGCGCAATCCTCTAGCGCGAGAGCATCGGCCCCAGCTTTTTACCGCCAAGAATATGCACGTGGAAATGCGGCACTTCCTGTCCGCCATTAATGCCGGTATTGCTGATCGTACGAAACCCCTGCTCCGGCAGCCCCTGATCTTCGGCGATCTGCGCGACCGCCCGCCAGAAAGCGGTAACTTCCTCCGGCATGGCGCGAGCGCCGAAATCAGCGACGGACACGAACTTGCCTTTCGGGATCACCAGAATATGCACCGGCGCCTGCGGGCTAATATCGTTAAAGGCAAGCACATGCTCGTCTTCATACACAGTGTCGTTGGGGATTTCGCCGCGCAGAATTTTCGCGAAAATATTATTGTCATCATAACTTGTCATGTTTTCTCCTTCGCCTTATAAACTGCCTCTCATTCGATCTTGTCAGGAAGTTTAATGAAAGGACGTGCCAATGCCAAGCATGGTGCTCACACTCTTAAAAGCCAAAATCCACCGCGCCACCGTGACCCAGTGCGACCTGAATTACGAAGGCTCGATCACCATAGACCGCGCCCTTCTGGATGCATCCGGCATCCTGCCGTATGAACAAGTTGATGTACTGAACATCAAT
>CBDUPU010000045.1:0-12772 GCA_965369185.1 uncultured Rhodospirillales bacterium | reverse complement strand
GGTGCAGTCTTTGGTGTGCTGCTGTGTTCGGGGTGTTATCGCCGGCGCCTAGGGCGACAAATAGCGGCATTAAATGTTCCGGGGTGGGGTGGGACTTTGGGCCGTATTCATGGCGGCGATAATTGAATAATTCTTCAATATTCCCTGTTTTGATTTTGTCGTGGACCCAATTGTCAAAAGACAGCGCCCACTCGGGGGCAGGAGAGCCTTCCGGAGCCATGGCGCGCAAATTATGGACGATGCCGCCTGTCGCAAGAATTAGCACCCCTTCGTCGCGAAGCGGCCGGAGCTTTTGACCGAGTGCGTAGTGATAGGCGGGATCGTAATTCGTCTGCACGGAAAGCTGGGTGACGGGGATGTCGGCTTGCGGATACATCAGGTGCAGGGGAACCCATGCGCCGTGGTCCAGCCCTCTGGTGCTGTCGAATTGTATTTCGGGAAGAAGTGCGCAGATGCGCTGTGCCAGATCCGGCGCGCCGGGGGCGTTATAGCGAATATCGCGCAGGGCGGGGTCAAAGCCGCCGAAATCATAGATCGTTTCAGGTTGCGGGGCGGTGCTGATGGTCGGTTCCGCGGTTTCCCAGTGCGCCGAGATCGCAAGGACCGCTTTGGGGCGCGGGAGGGAGCGCCCCAAAGCGATCAGGAAATGGTGCGCCGGTATCTCGTGGATGGCAAGATCCGGCGCGCCATGCCCTACAAACAAGGCAGGCAGGCTTTTGTCCGCAGCGTTATCAGGATTGATTGACATTGCCCTCTGCCTCGATTTCGATCAGAACATCGTCGCCGACATTCGGAACGCCCCAGCCCATGCCGAATTCGGAGCGCTTGATTGTCGTGGTTGCCGAAAAACCCGCAGTCTTTAAATTATTCAACGGATTAATGCCGATTTTGTTCAGCCTTGCATCCAGCACAACGGGCTTGGTCACGCCCAGCAATGTCAGGTCGCCATGGATTTTGGCCGAATCCTCGCCGGTCATTTCAATGCGGGTCGAGGTGAATTGCGCTGTTTCGAACTTTTCGGCGTTGAAAAAGTCCGGGCTGGCAAGGTGCGCGTCGAATTTTTCAATGCCTGTTACGATAGAGGCCGGGTAAATGGTGACGTTCACGCTGCTGTTTTCCGGGGCGTCTTCATCCAGATTGAATGAGCCTTCGACTTTGGCGAACTTCCCGGACGGTGAGGAGAAACCGAAATGGCTGGTTTTCCAGACGATGTTCGTATGGGTGGGATCCAACGTATATTGCTCTGCCAGCGCCTGATTGGCGGCTAAGAACATGCTTCCGGCGGCGAGTGTCGTTAATAATAGTTTTTTCATGCAAAAGTTCCTTTCTTTAATTTACTTTGCCAATGTTGCTTATTTTTGTGCTGTGCGCAGGAGCTGGTCGATCGCGCCTTGCAGCATCTGTTTTTGCCCTGCGTCTTTTAACCTTCCCTGTTCGTCAAACGCTTCAAAGCCATTACTGACCGCGACCTGGCCGGTGACGACGGTGACGCCGATATTGCCGAGCATCATGCGCAAAGGCACAAGGCCGCGCAGCCCGCCCATAGCGCCGGGAGAAACGGCGCCAATGGCTGCGGCCTTGCCGTTAAAGGCATAAAGCGACGGTTCGTTTTCTTCATGCGGGCGGGATATCCAGTCGAGCGCGTTTTTGAGCAAGGGCGAAAACGAGCTGTTATATTCGGGCGAGGCGATGAAAAATCCGTCATGCTCGACAAACAGCTTTTTAAGTTTTCTTGCGTTTTCCGGCAGCCCGCTTTCGGCCTCGGCGTCGCCGTCATAGATCGGCATGGTGAAGTCAGCGAGGTCAATGACGGTCGCGCTTGCTGCGCCAGCATCACGGGCCATGTCGGCCGCATAAGCTGCCAGCTTTTTGTTTATTGAGTCCTTGCGAGCGCTCCCCGCGAAAAAGAGGATATTGGGCATCTTATAATCCTGTCTGGTAAATACGTTTCTCCCTTAAGGATATAACGTTCCTTATTGCACAGAAAATGATTTAAAATGCAAAGTTGCTGTGCAATATTGCACATTAAGGGTTTTGTAAATCAGGAGGAGAGGACTGTGACGAGCGTTGATTGGGATGATTATCGTATTTTCATCGCGCTGGCCGAGGCCGGTTCCTTGACGCAGGCCGGGAAAGACCTCGGCGTAACGCATACGACTGTGCTGCGGCGGATCAACGCTTTGGAAGAGCGTTTGTCGGTGCGGCTATTCAAGCGCCATACCTCCGGCTATACGCTGACGGCGCCGGGCGAGAGGATGCTGGAAACGGTGCTGCACCTGAAAGACGATATCTATCAGGCCGAGCGGATGATAATGGGGGAAGATGTAAGGCTCAGCGGGACGATCAAAATTTCGACGACGGACACAATTGCCGGTTATTGGTTGCCGCCTTATATCAAGGCCTTTAAGGCGCGCTATCCCGATATTGTCATTGATCTGAATATCACCACGCGGCATATCAACCTTAGCAAGCGCGAGGCGGATATTGTCATTCCGGCGATCAATCGCCAGCCTGATTATATGATCGGGCGGGTTCTGGAGCCGATAAGGTTCAATATCTATGGCCATAAGGATTATATAAAGAGCCATAATATCGGCGCGGCCGTAACGCCGCAGGATTTCAAAAAGTATGATTTCTTGCTGCCGAATGAGGCGCTGGCAGAAATACCGCCCAACATTTATGTGCGCAAGCATATTGAAGAGGGAAACATCGCGGCGACCGCCGATAAAATCAGCGCGCTGTATTATCTGTGTTGTCAGTCGCTGGGGCTTGCGCCGTTGCCGAGCTATCTGGGTGAAAGCCAGCCCGATCTGGTTGCCTTGATGACATTGCCCGAAGCCGTTCAGAAAAACGCCATCTGGATCCTGACCCACCCTGATTTGCGCCACACGGCGCGCATTAAGGCGTTCATGGAATTTATGCGGGAGGCTTCTTCGGGCGGGCCTGCTTAATCTTTATGCTTTGTTTACAGGAAGCATGATATTTATTGTGCCAGCAGGGCGGCCCGGAAAGAATTTGCTTCCGCTGCCCTTTATATGTCAATATTTAGAGGCGTAACAGGATAGGAGACTTCAGCATGGCTTCCGGTACAGCATCGTCAGGTGGATCGACAAGCGACATTAATATGGTGAGGCAACGCGCTTCCTCGCTGGATTTTTCGCGGCACGCGCCGGTAGAGCTTTTTCTGAATTCGCTTGCCGACAGGCTGGAAGGCGCGAATGCAAGGGTGCAGAAGCAATGCCTGAGTCTCATGAAAAGTGTTGTTGTGGCATCGGAATGGATGATTGATCCTGACACTGTGCCAAAAAACATCGCGCCTGCCCATATCGCCAATGCGACAGAATCGGTCAAAAAGCTGGATACGTTTCTGGCAACGCCTTCTTCACCGGACGACGAGTTGCCGCAACTTGTCTGCGATGTGTATAGCAGCGTGAATGAGGCGCTGGCTGCCGGCGCGGCAAATTCCGCGCTCGACAAGAAAGCCGATCCGGCCACTCTGGCCGCGGCACCGGAAACGCCTGTAAAGGATGTAAAGGGCGCTGACACGAAAAGCGCGCCGCCTAAACGGTAGCGGCTAGCTGGAATAATCAGAACATAATACGTTTGCGCTACGCCGGGGGATTTCCCGGCTGCGTTCGTAATGACAAAAAAGGGCTAGAGGGTTACTTCTCGCCTTTGCGTTTTTTGGTGTGTTCGTGGGCGTTGTAGGGGAGGCGGACGGTGACGCTGGTGCCGATGCCTACGGTGGAATCGATGTGCATGGTGCCGCCGTGGAGTTCGACCAGTTCCTTGGTGATGGCAAGGCCAAGACCGGTGCCTTCGTGTTCGCGGGTGTAGTGGCTGGCGGCTTGTTCAAACGGGTTGGTGATGCATTTGATTTTGTTGGCCGGGATGCCGATGCCGGTATCGTGCACTTTGATGGCGATATAGCCGTCACGTTCCAGACATTCAATACGGACGTCGCCGCCGGGATCGGTGAATTTGACGGCGTTCGACAGCAGGTTGAGCAATATCTGCATAAAGGCGCGGCGGTCGCAGACGATCTGCAATTCTTCGTTCGGCGCATCGATGGTGATTTTGATGCGCGCTTCCTGGGCGCGGCCCTCGATCATGTGGACGGCAAGGCGGATGACCTTGGCGGCGTTCAGTTCTTCAAGGTCAAGCTCGTACTTGCCGGCCTCTATCTTGGACATGTCGAGAATGTCGCTGATGAGATCCAGCAGATGTTCGCCGCTTTCGCGGATGCCGCCAATGTAATCGAGATATTTCTCGGTGCCGATCGGGCCTAAAAGCTGGCGCTGCATCATCTCCGAAAAGCCGATAATGGCGTTGAGCGGGGTGCGCAGTTCGTGGCTCATATTCGCGAGGAACTGGGTCTCGGCGGCGTCTTTGGCCTCTTTGAGCTGGCGTTCGTGCAGGGTGCTTTCGGTAATGTCCTGCATGATGCCGAACAGGGCGATCACTTCGCCTTCTTCGTCCAGTTCGCACTTGCCCTCGCAGCGAATATAGCGGATGCCGTCATCCGGGCGGATGATGCGGAAATCCATTTCATAGTTATTCTGTTCGATAATCGCGCGCTGGAAGGCCTGCATCAGGCGGCCAATATCGCGGCGGTGGAGCATTTCGTTAACGTTATCAAGCGTCGGGACAAAGTCGCCGCGCTCTACGCCGAAAATGCGGTAAATCTCGTCGGAAAAGACGATGTCTTCGGCACCGACGACCCAGTGCCAGTGCCCCATATGACCGATGGCCTGCGCTTCGCCGAGCATTTGCTCTTGCTTGTGCAGGGCGGCTTCGTGCTGTTTGATCGCGGTGACGTCGCGGCCGACCGTGTAAATCACGTTACCGGCGCGTTTTTGGCGCCATTCCATCCAGCGCGACAGGCCGTCGCTGGAAACCATGCGGGCCTCGAAATCAATGATCTGGTTTTCGCCGGCTTCTTTGTGCATGACGCCGAACAGGCAGTTGCGGACATGCGGGCGGTCGTCCGGGTGGACGAGGTCGATAAAGGTCATCTCTCGCAGGGCGGTATCGCTGTAACCAAGGCTGTCGTTAAAGGCCGGGTTGACGCGGTCAAACGTGCCGTCAGCGTGCGAGATTGCCATCAAATCGTTTGACATGTTGAGGAAGTGGCGCAGTTCGCTCTCGTCACTATCGACGCTGATCTTGGTTTTAACGGCCTTTTTGCTGGCGGCGGCGGGTTTTTTGCCGTCAATCAGTGCCAGCAGCCGGTCGGTAAAGGCATCGTCGATTTTATTTGCGCTTTTTGTCGGGTTTTCGTCCGTGACTTCGGAGCCGATAATAAAACGGCGGCCGTCCGGTGTTTCCACCTTGTCGAACTGGAAGGATGTGGCGGCGGAGTCTTCGCCGTTGCCGAACAGCGCGACCTTGTGAATGCCTTCGTTAATCGCGTCGATATAATTGTTGCTGCCGATGCCAAAAAGCGACTGGGTGCGCACGGCATCTTCCGGCGCGTCAAATTCAAGCAAATTGGCGAGCGCCTGCCCCTTGATGCGGGCGGGCGTCATGTTGACAAGGTCGGCAAAGGCGCGGCTGACATGAAGGATGTTGCCTTCTTCGTCGGTGATAAAGCGCGCGTCTTTTTCCCGGAGGATATCCGGTTGCTTTTTTGTCCCTGTTGTTCGTTTTTTCGTGCTTGCGGCCATGATGTTCTTTTTATGTTGCCATATACCATAAAAGAAAGAATGTCCGTGCGGCCAGCCCACCGGACGTCTTTTCCAGGTTTTTCAACAACAATTCCGCACCGAGTATGGGATAGCGGGTGTTAACAAAAGATTAATCACATCCGGTATTTCACGCCGCAGCCATAGGGGGCGGTTTGGGTTGTTTCCGGCATCCGGCCTTCTTTAACAGCTGCCAAGGCGGCGCGGACGTAGTTGCTGGCGTTTTTCACGGCGTCGTGGCGGCTGCTCGGGTCATTGTCGATGGCGCCCATATAGACCAGCGTGCCTTGCGGGTCGATCACATACATATGCGGCGTGGTTTTGGCGCCGTATGCCATGCCGACCGTGCCGTCAGGGTCTGCAAGGCGGGCGGCAGGGTGCGCATTTTCGCCGGCGAGGATGGCTTTGGCTTCTTCCGGGGTGGTGTAGCCTTGCTTGCCGGGGGCGGAGGAGACGATTGACAGCCAGATTACGCCGTCATCGGCGGCTTCTTGCTGTAGCTGCTGCATGTTTCCGGTGTCGTAATGTTTGCGGACGTACGGGCATTCATGGTTCGTCCATTCCAGCACGACGGTTTTGCCGAGAAAGTCGGATAGTGTGTGGCTGGTGCCGTTGGTGTCGGTCAGGGTGAAGGCTGGTGCTGGCTCGCCGATCACGGCCTCGGCAGCATGGGCGGACGGCGCGGCCATGAGGGTCAGCAGCATCAGGGCGGCGATGACATGAAAGGGTTTTAAAAGTATCTGCATGGGTGTCTCCATTTATCAGGCCGGCGGTGTGCCGAGTGTTTCGGCAATCAGGCCGGGGGTTAAAAGTTGTGGCAGGACAACGGGGTCCGGCCGTTTTCCGGTCGCTGCGTCGCGCGCGCCGTAAAATACATAGAGCGGAACGCCGTTGCGGCCATGGTGGTTCAGATAGGCGGTGATTTCCGGGTTCTGGTTCGTCCAGTCGCCTTTGAGATAGGTGATCTTTTTCGCGGCAAAGAGCGCCTTGGTTGCAGGAATGTCGAGGGCGACGCGCTCATTGACCTTGCAGGTAATGCACCATGCGGCAGTCATGTTGATGAAGAACGGCGCGTTGCCCGCGAGCAGGGATTCGTAGCGCTCTGCCGTGTATGGCTGCACTTGTGCGCTCTCGCTGTTTTGTTCGGGCGCGTTTTGGGTTGAGGCTGCGGGCGTTTGTGTGATCTCGCGGCGGCTTTTGACGCTCTCGCCAAGGCTGATGGCAAGGACGGTGAGCAGGACAAGCAGGGCAAGGCCGCGCAGGGCGAGTTTGCCCGCACCTTGATCCGGGGCATAGCGGAAAATCCAGATGGCAAAGCTGATGCCGACAAAGCCGACCATGGCATAGAGAAGCCCCAGCGCGCCGGTCTGCATACTATAGACCCAGATCAGCCATGCGGCCGAAGCGTACATCGGGAAGGCGAGCAATTCGCGGAAAACCACCATCCAGTTGCCCGGTTTTGGCAGCGCTGCGCGCAGGGCGGGAATAAAGGACAGGGCGAGATACGGCAGGGCAAGGCCAAAGCCAAGAGCGAGGAATACTGTCAGCGATACGGCGGCAGGCTGGACCAGGGCAAATCCCATCGCAACGCCCATAAAGGGCGCGGTGCAAGGGGTTGCGACAAGGGTCGCGAGGACGCCGGTAAAGAAAGAGCCGGTCAGCCCTTGCTTGTTGCTGAGTTTGCTGCCGACATTGGTGAAGCTGCCGGCGATTTCAAAAAAGCCGGAGAGGTTCAAGCCGATGACAAAAAGCAGGTAGGCAAGCAGCAACACAACAAGCGGGTTTTGCAACTGAAAGCCCCAGCCGATTTGCGCGCCGGCGCTTTTCAGGGCGATCATCAAGGCGGCGATAATGCCAAAGCACAGCAGAATGCCGGCAGTATAGGCTATGCCGTGAGCGCGGGCGGCGGCCGGTGTTTTTTCGCTCATCTTGCTTAGCGAAAGCGCCTTCATCGACAAGATCGGGAAAACGCACGGCATCAGGTTAAGGATCAGGCCGCCGAGCATGGCAAGAAACAGCGCCTTGGCCAAAGAAATGCCGTTCGTTTCTGCGGCGGCTTTGGTCAGTTTGGCTGGTGCGGTGCCTTGTTTTTTCGCCGGAGCGGCAATCGCGGCCGCACCATTGGCAGCGGGGCGGGCGGTGATTTCAATGGCCTGCATGGCGTGGTCGGGGGCGTCCTTGGCAGCGTAAGTCACCAGCATTTTTTGCGCGCCGAGCTTGTTCAGCGGTCGGTCGCCGCGAGGCTTGGCCAGCAGTAAATGGTGACCGTTCGGGCGTGTTTTATCAAGCTTGACCGCGGTTGAGGCGGTATTGTCTATAAGGCCCCATTCGTACGGAAGGAGATCAAAGCGGATCGGTTTTGAATCCTGAGCGATTAGACCGGGAGTTTTTAACAGGAGATCGATGACGAAATTGTTATTTGCGTCATTTCCGTATGTGGCGTCCCAGTCAACGGCGACCGGCATGCGGTTGAAGGCGTCGCTGACAAGGTCGCTGTTATCGCTGTCGCTGCCGTCATTCAGGGTAAAGGCAATTGTGTGGTTTTCAGGAATGCAGATTTCCTTGCAGACAAGTATATCAATGTCGGCGCTGATTTCGATCGGGCCTTCGGGTAATTCCTGCGGCAGGTGAAGGGCCTGTAGCAGCGTTACTTCATTTTCGTAGCCATAGTTGGTCAGGGGGCCGTAGGGGATACGCTCTGGAACCGGCCAGAAAATATCGCCTGCCTGAAAGCCTTCGGGCATTTTCCAGTCAAGCCGGATGGGTTCGCCCGAATCGCCGGGATTGCGCCAGTAAACGTGCCAGCCATCTGCAATTTTTTCTTCGATTGCCACCATCAGCGACATGCCCGGTTTGACTGTGGTGAGTTCAGGCGTTGCTGTTATGCTGACATAGGCGGGCGGCGTTTCTTTGGTTATGCCGGTTTGCGGCTGTGCCTGTGCTCCTGCCATTGCGGCGAATAGCATTATGATGAACTGTAAAACGAGCATGGTGTTTTTTAGAGGCATGTTTTTCCTGCTTAATTATGTGCGGCGCTATGATTTCAAGCCGTATCAACTAATTTAACCGATCCTGATAAACAGGCAATCATCGTTTTGATCGTTGATGTCTGCTTATTCGGTATGGCTTGACAGGAGGTTACAGAAGTGGAGAAATGGGGTTTTTGCAGGGAAGGTATAATAAATGACAGGACAGGCCGCACCGATGATTTCCCAGGATACCCCGCTTTGGACGCCCGATGCGGCGACCGTTGAAAATGCCAATGTCACGGCCTTTGCCAAAAGTGTCGGGCAGGACGGTACGGATTACGATGCGCTCTGGCGCTGGTCAATCGAACAGCCGGAAGCGTTCTGGGACGGGGTCTGGGATTTTTGCGATGTGATCGGGGAAAAGGGAGAAACGATTCTGGCCGATGGCGACAAAATGCCGGGGGCGAAATTCTTTCCTGATGCTAAAATCAATTTTGCCGAAAACCTACTGCGCCGCCGCGATACCGCGCCTGCGATGATCTTTCGCAATGAGCGGGGCACGGAGAATGTCCTGTGCTTTGCCGAGCTGCATGATTGCGTTAGCCGCTGGGTGCAGGCATTCCGCGATGCGGGCGTCCAGCCGGGCGACCGGGTTGCCGGGTATATGCCGAATATGCCGCAAACCATTATTGCCATGCTGGCTGCCAGCAGTCTCGGCGCTATCTGGGCTTCGGCTTCACCGGATTTCGGGGTTCAGGGGCTGCTTGACCGGTTCGGGCAGATTGCGCCGAAAATTCTGGTCGGGGTGGACGGTTATTATTACAACGGCAAAATTATCGACTGCCTTGAAAAGATCAAGCAGGCTGCGCCGCAGCTTCCCACGCTGGAAAAAGTCGTTATCGTGCCGTTTGTCGGTGAATCGCAAGATGATTACGGTATCGACAAGGCGGTAAGTGCCAGCGCCCTGATTGAAGCGTACGAGCCGCAGAGCATTGATTTTCACCGCGGTGATTTTAATGCGCCACTTTTTATCATGTTTTCTTCCGGCACGACCGGCGTGCCGAAATGTATCGTCCACGGTCAGGGCGGGACGCTTCTCCAGCATTTGAAAGAGCACCGGCTGCAATGCGATATCAAGCCGGATGACCGAGTGTTTTATTTTACTACTTGCGGCTGGATGATGTGGAACTGGCTGGTCAGCGCGCTGGCCAGCGAGGCGACGTTGCTGCTGTATGACGGTTCGCCGTTTCACCCGAGCGGTGAGGTGTTGTGGGAGTTTACCACGATGCATGATTGCACGCTGTTCGGTACGGCGGCCAAATATATCGATGCCTTAAAAGCCCATGATATCCGCCCCGGCGAAAAATATGATCTTTCGACGATCCGGACAATCACTTCGACCGGTTCGCCGCTGGTTCATGAGAGTTTTGATTTTGTTTATGACGCGATCAAAAAAGACGTACACCTTGCCTCGATTTCAGGCGGTACGGACATTGTGTCTTGCTTTGTTCTTGGCAACCCGGTTTCGCCTGTTTACCGCGGTGAAATTCAAGGGGCCGGCCTTGGTATGGCGGTGGATGTGTTTGACGAGCACGGCGCGCCGATCCCGCCGGGGGCAGGTTCGGGAGAGCTGGTTTGCACCACGCCGTTCCCGTGTATGCCGGTAATGTTCTGGAATGATGAAGACGGGCAGAAATATCACGATGCCTATTTCGACCGGTTTGACAATATCTGGTGCCATGGCGACTGGATCGAGCGCACCGAGCATAACGGATTTATCATTCATGGCCGTTCGGACGCGACGCTCAACCCGGGCGGTGTACGTATCGGTACGGCAGAGATTTACCGGCAGGTCGAGCAGTTTGACGAGGTGATTGAAAGCATCGCCGTCGGGCAGGACTGGGACAATGACGTACGGGTTATTTTGTTCGTTGTTTTGAAAGAAGGCGCATCGCTAAATGATGAGCTTAAAAACGCGATCAAGAAGGCAATCCGTTCCGGCGCTTCGCCGCGCCACGTTCCTGCGAAGATTATTGCCGTTGCCGATATTCCGCGCACGAAATCCAACAAAATCACCGAGATTGCCGTACGCGATGTTATCCATGGCCGCCCGATCAAAAACAAGGAAGCGCTTGCAAATCCTGATGCGCTGGCACTGTATGAAGATCTGGCGGAATTGCAGGAAGATTAAACCGGGCTGGCGGCAGCCGTACAGGTTTCTTCCACGGTAATGACCCGTTTGCCGATCGGGCCGGTTTTTCCCCATTTGAACGGGCCGAATTGGCGCGGACGCGGTTCGCCCTCGGCAAAGCGTATGTCGATTTTCATGGAAGGAGACGGGTGGCTGGCACTGGAAAACAGCTTGCTCAGGGTGAAGGGCGGCATGTTGGTGATGAAAATAAAACCGTCCTCAAACTTTCGCTGACGCATCGTGTAATTCAGCTGGGCATTGATGAAGTCAAGCCGTGCATTGACGAAGCTGATGGTCGCCGGGTAACCCTGAATTTTGCCGTCGGTGTTTTCGGTGTGTTTCCAGCGGGCAAGCTCTACGGCGTCCATACCGAGCAGCGCGGATTTCATAGCATCAACGATGAGCGACTTGCCGCTGGCGTAATCGCCTTCGACCTGAATCATCACGGGGGCGTTATTTTCCGGGTTGAACAATGGCTGCGCGGCCTGCGCGAATGTGGCGCTGAGGTCGATGATGTCGTCGCGCGAAGCGGTCTGGTAGGTGGTCTTGCTCATGGCTGGTTATTTAACATAATTTAATGGCATTTGGGAAGTAAAAAACCGTAAAAATTTTTTGTTACCTGTTAAGCGTAGCCGTTGGTGGATAGGCGTTTGCGGTTATGGAACAAAAATTTCTTGCTTTTTTTGCCGCAGCGGGGCTTTATCTTGGCCATGCTGTTTGAATTTGTTTCAGATTTTTACACCCTTGTAGCGGCTTGCATCTTCTGTGCAGCGGCGGCGGCAGCGTGCGCGGGCTGAGGCCTGCATATTCTCATGACATAGCGCAAGAGCGCGTTTATCCGATTAAAACCCCATCTTTTTAACCATTCTTCCAAAATGGACTGGTATATTATGAGAAAACTGCATACAACGGGCGGCGTTATGCCTGATACGACTAATGAACTAAATCTTAGAGACTGCGTGAAAAATCTGTCGCACAATCCCGGCGCGGAGATCGTTCGCTACGGGCGGCGCAAGAAAGATATCTTATCGCTCGGCCAGGGTGAAGGTTCGGCAACCACGCCGGATTTTATCCTGCGCGGTGTTCAGAAAGCGATGGAAGAAGGCAAAACGTTTTACGGGCCTGTGCTCGGTCAGGACGATTTGCGGCAGGAGATTTCCAATTATTATTCCCGTCATCACAATATAAACATTCCGACGCACCGGGTCTTTATTACCAGTTCCGGCACGAACGCGATGCATCTGGCGCTAACGGCGCTGCTTGATGAAGGTGATGAGGTCGTTGCCGTTACGCCGACATGGAAAAACCTGCTCGGCGCGATTGAACTGGCCGGGGCGGATATCCGCGAGGTCTCGCTGGACGAGAATAAAGGTAAATGGTCGCTGGATCTGGAGCGGCTTTTTGATGTCTGCACGCCGAAAACGAAGATCATTCTGGTCAATACGCCGTCTAATCCGACCGGATGGATGATGGGGCATGAGCAGATGAAAGCAGTGCTGGAATTTGCCCGGATGAACGATATCTGGATTTTGTCGGACGAGGTTTATAACCGTCTGACTTATGACCGCAGCCGCGCGCCGAGTTTTCTGGACGTTGCGGAGCCGGAGGACAAGCTGTTTACGGTGAACAGTTTTTCCAAGGCGTGGGCGATGACAGGCTGGCGGCTTGGCTGGCTGGTCGGGCCGGCGGCTTCAGAGGCGGCAATCCGTGATATTGCGCTGTACGATAATATGGGCGCGCCGAGCTTTACCCAGTACGGGGCGATCGAGGCGCTGCGCCATGGCGATGATTTCATTAAGGAGCAGCTCGATCTATGGCGTGGCAATATGGATTATTTGTTCGCGCGGCTGGAAGCAACCGGGCGCGTTGTCGGGGCAAAGCCGGAATCGACTTTCTATGCTTTTTTCCGGGTCGAGGGTGAGCCAAAC
>CBDUPU010000044.1:0-12933 GCA_965369185.1 uncultured Rhodospirillales bacterium | reverse complement strand
CCCCGGCACCGGAAACGTCATTGACCTCTGCTACAGCGCAGGTGACATGGACAGGCGCCTGCCCTGTCCTGAAGACCGACATGCCGTCTTCGGAGCGAGTAACGATCAGGCGAGCAAGATCATAATCTTCCATCACCTTGCCTGCGGCCTTGGTGATTTCAGCGTCACTGTCGGCCTTCATACCGCTAACCTCGGAAAGCTCCTTGCGGTTAGGGGTTATGACGGTCGCATCTTTATAGAGGCTGTAATTGCTTTTCTTGGGATCAACCAGCACAGGTACGCCCGCTATGCCGGCCATTGAGATTAATGCCGTGATCACAGGGGCAGAAAGCACGCCCTTATTGTAATCGGACAGAACCAGCGCATCGACCGATTCGATCAAGTCTGCCGCCTGATCCAGCAGGGCGCGCGCGGTTATCTCGTCCAGCGCATCCTTGCTTTCACGATCAGCGCGCATAAGCTGGCCGGCGGCGGCGACAAAACGGGTTTTTTCCGTGGTCGGACGGCCTGCGGCGCGGACCAGCCCCGTCGGGTCCACGCCCTGTTCGGCCATCAACCCGGCCAGCGCCGTGCCGGCTGCGTCATTGCCAATCACGCCAAGCAAATGGGCGCGAACACCAAGAGCGCGCAGATTAACAACAACATTCGCCGCGCCGCCGGGCATGGTGGTTTCGCGTTTGATATCGAGCACCGGCGCGGTGCTTTCAGGGGAAATGCGGTTGGTTTCGCCGTAAACAAAGCGATCAAGCATGACATCGCCAACAACCAGCACTGTCTTATCCTGCATTGCTTCGAGGGTTTCTTGCTGCCCTGTCAGGTCATTATCCGCCATCTTCATAGGCAAAAATCCCCAATTCACGCCTTTTTATTCCAAATCCCTGCTTTTTTGCCCGTTTGTTTAGGTTTCGTCAATATTTGTCGGCTTTAATAGGGGTGTATAAAAAGACAGTTAGCGGTAGAAAGCCGGGTCTGACAAGCCGAAGAAGTTAAGTGGCCAAAGAAGTTGAGTGGTAACAAGATGAAGACACAAGCCCATACAGGAATTCTGACAAAGATCAAAGCGCTGATGCAGCGCAACCGTTTGGGCGAACTTCTGGTCATTAAAGGCGAACTGACACCGCGCGAATTGAGGCAGGCCCTTGCCCGGCAAAAGCAGGATGGCAGCCATCTCGGCCATATTCTTGTAGAGCTGAAACTGGTTTCACGGCAGGCCCTGTACACGACCCTTGCAGAACAATGCACGATGCGATGCCTTGCAGCGGCACTTGGGCTGTTTCTGACCTTTGCCAGCCTCGGCGGCGCCAAAACCGCACGCGCAGGTTCAATCAAGGATATTCCGGCGCAGGTTCATCTTGCCAGCACCGCAAATACGGCATTTTCACCGATCCGCGCTTTCCCGGCACTGTTCGGTTCGGAAGAGCGCGCTTCGACCAACATCGAGCCCTTCACCAAGTGGACCAGCATGTTCGACCGTTTTGAAGTGGCGATGAAGCAGCCAAACGGCCAGCGGATCATTAATTCATGGCAACGTGAAATAAGCGCCTATCAGGAGCTGCCGCTCGAGCAAATGGCGGAGCGCATCAACTCCTATGTTAACGAGCAAGAATATATCGTGGACAGCCGCAACTGGGGCAAAAGCGATTACTGGTCAACGCCGGTAGAGTTCTTTGAACGCGGCGGCGACTGTGAAGATTTCGCCATCGCCAAATACGCTTCGCTGCGGGCGCTGGGTGTTCCGGAAGAGCGGCTGCGCATTGCAATCGTACACGATCTGGAAAAAGACATGCCGCACGCCGTACTGGTTGTTTACACCGATAGCGGGGCGATGATTCTAGACAACCAGAATGACCGCGCCGAGATGGCCAGCGCCGTCACCAACTACCGCCCGATCTTTACGATCAACCGGAATGCATGGTGGCTGCACACCAAACCGACCGGCACGGTTCTGGCAAGCGCGCAGTAACAAAGTTTTCCAGCGAAATCTAATGTAAGCGGCAGCCCCTTTACGGGCTGCCTTTTTTGTTTGGAAAAGAGCGGTTACTCGACCCAGGCAACACGCAGGATGTTTGTGCTGCCTGGCGTGCCGAACGGAACGCCGGCGGTCAGGACAAGGCGGTCGCCCTTTTTGGCCAGCTTATGTTCCAGAGCAAGCGCCGAGGCTTTTTTCAAAGCGCCGCCCGTGTCTTGGACATCTGTCACATGGACGGCATGAACGCCGTATGACAAGCAAAGACGGCGGGCGACATTGTTATCTTGTGTCAGGCACATAATCGGGTGCGCCGGGCGCTGCCGCGCTGTACGGCGGGCGGTTGAGCCAGAGGTCGTATAATTGACGATGCAGGCGGCCTTGATGTCATGCGCCACACGGTAGGCAGCGGCGGTAATCGCATCGGACGAATCGGCTTCGGTATGAAGTTTTTCGGCCTCGATAAATTTTTGGTACAGCTCGTCCCCTTCCGTATGCTGGCAGATCCGGTTCATGATCGATACGGCTTCGAGCGGGTATTTACCGGCAGCGGTTTCCGCGGAAAGCATGACCGCATCGGCACCATCATAAACAGCCGTAGCAACGTCCGAGGCTTCAGCGCGGGTCGGCGCCGGACTTTCGATCATCGATTCGAGCATCTGGGTCGCAACAATGATCGGCTTTCCGGCATGACGCACCTGACGGACAATGCGCTTTTGCACTGCCGGCACTTCTTCGGGCGGGATTTCAACGCCCAGATCACCGCGAGCCAGCATAATGCCATCAACAAAATCCATGATCTCGTCAAAACGCTCCAGCGCAGTCGGTTTTTCGATTTTGGCCATCAACGCGGCCTTGCCGCCAATCAATTTGCGGGCTTCGGCGACATCTTCCGGGCGCTGGACGAAGCTGAGCGCGACCCAGTCAACACCCATTGCCAGCGCCGCAGTCAAATCTTTGCGATCTTTGGCGGTCAGTGCGGCAATCGGCAGCATAACGCCGGGCACGTTCACGCCCTTGTTATTGGAAATTTTAACCCCGGCAATCACCTTGGCGTTGAGGAAATCGTCACCCTTGTCGACGATTTCCATGCGCACCTTGCCATCATCCATCAGAATCTGGTCACCGGCATTAAGCACCTTGATAATTTCAGGATGCGGCAGGTTGACGCGAGTTTCATCGCCTTCGGCCTTATCAAGATCAAGGCGCAGCTTCATGCCTTTTTTAAGGGCAATTTCGCCGTTTTTGAACTTGCCGACGCGCAGTTTCGGGCCTTGCAGGTCAGCGATAATGCCAACCGGCATGGAAAATTCTTTTTCAATTTCGCGAATAAAAGCAACACGTTCACGATGGTCTTCATGGGAACCATGCGAAAAATTAAGCCGGAACACATCCACCCCTGCCTTGAACAGCTTGCGAATCATCTCCTGCGAGCTGGAAGCCGGCCCAAGAGTCGCCACGATTTTGGTCTGGCGATGGCGCTGCACGATTTTCTGGGTTTTGGTCGTCATAGGCTGAAAAGTCCCTCTTATATAAATAAGTGTAGTACCGCTATAGAATGGACTTTTAGCATAGTATGCTGCCCTGCGTCACGGTTTTATGGCGGCACTGCTGTTTTCGCGCAACGATTCGCCAACCACCAGAAGTTGCCATAAGCCACATCTTCACGCCCCTAAAAACCCGAAAAGTGATTCTTTTTGCGCCATCCCTTACTCAGTCTTGCTCATGCGGAAATGCCCCTTTTTTCGGCGCTGGATATATATGGGCAACACCCCTATTTCATTTTCGGTATTATTATAACAGGATTACTTTTTAGGGGGTGGATAACTGGGTTCACAATGCGGTTTCAGGCTAGTGTTTTCAGGTACTTGTGAGGCATTTTTATACTGGCTACAGGCCTTTTAGGAATAAAGTCATTCTTGGCAAGACCCACGATATCTAGTAGGGTGATAGAGAAATAACCGCAACGGATAGTGTTTTTACCCACACTTTATCCACACCCACATAATCACACCTGTGAATAAATAGCTACCGCCTTGAAGGAGTAGGGAATGTTTGATGTCGCGCAAATGGAAAGAGGCAACCGTGTTCAGATTAATCGCTCTCGCGATCAGTATCTGACCGAATTTGGAAAGGCCACGCTGCAGGATCGTTACCTGTTGCCGGAAGAATCTTTCCAGGATCTGTTTGCCCGTGTTTGCATGTATTACGGCGATGACAGCGCCCATGCGCAGCGTCTTTATGATTACATGTCCAACCTCTGGTTCATGCCATCAACACCAATCCTGTCGAATGGCGGCACCAGCCGCGGCCTGCCGATTTCCTGCTTCCTGAACGAAACCAACGATTCGCTGGAAGAAATTGTCAGCCTGTGGAATGAAAATGTCTGGCTCGCCTCGCTCGGCGGCGGCATCGGCTCTTACTGGGGCAATGTCCGTTCGATCGGTGAAAAAGTCGGCCGTAACGGCAAGACTTCCGGCATCGTGCCGTTCATCCGCGTGATGGACAGCCTGACCCTCGCCATTTCCCAAGGCAGCCTGCGCCGCGGTTCCGCTGCGATTTACCTGCCGATCTGGCACCCTGAAATTGAAGAATTCATCGAAATCCGCCGCCCGACCGGCGGTGACCCGAACCGTAAAGCGTTGAACCTGCATCACGGCGTTCTGGTCACAAACCGTTTCATGGAAGCGGTCGAGAACGACGAAGAGTGGGCGCTGAAATCGCCGAAAGACAACCACATTGTTGACCGCGTCAAGGCACGCGACCTGTGGATTCGCCTTCTGACCGCACGGATGGAAACCGGCGAGCCGTACATTGTCTTTATCGACCATGTAAATGACCAGATCCCCGAGCACCACAAAATGGCCGGGCTGAACGTAAAAATGTCCAACCTTTGCTCCGAGATCACCCTGCCGACCGGCAAGGACCACCTTGGCAATGACCGTACCGCAGTGTGCTGCCTGTCCTCTCTGAACCTCGACAAGTTCGAAGAATGGCAGGACCACCCGACCTTTATCGAAGACGTGATGCGTTTCCTTGACAACGTCCTGTCAGACTTTATCGAAAAAGCGCCGGATTCGATGAAGCGGGCAAAATACGCAGCGATGCGCGAACGGTCTGTCGGCCTTGGCGTGATGGGTTTCCACTCCTTCCTGCAAAGCAAGATGATCCCGATGGAATCTGTCATGGCAAAGGTCTGGAACCGCCGCATGTTCCAGCACATCAAGCGTCAGGCAGACGATGCCTCGATCAAGCTGGCTGAAGAGCGTGGACCATGCCCGGACGCTGCCGATTACGGTATTATGGAGCGTTTTTCCAACAAAATGGCAATTGCCCCGACCGCGTCGATTTCGATCATTTGCGGCGGCTCTTCGCCGGGGATCGAGCCGAATGCGGCCAACGCCTATACCCACAAGACCCTATCCGGCTCTTTCCCGGTCAAGAACAAGTACCTGGAAAAGCTGCTGGAAGAAAAAGGCCAGAATAATGAAGATATCTGGTCCTCGATCTTCACCAATGAAGGCTCGGTCCAGCATCTTGATTTCCTGACAGACGATGAAAAAGACGTCTTTAAAACCGCCTTCGAGATCGACCAGCGCTGGCTGATCGAACATGCGGGCGACCGGACGCCGTTCGTTTGCCAGGCGCAGTCACTGAATGTGTTCCTGCCGGCCAATGTTCACAAAGCCGACCTGCACCGGATTCACTGGGAAGCCTGGAAAAAAGGCGTTAAGTCCCTGTATTACTGCCGCTCCAAGTCGATCCAGCGTGCTGAAAGCCACGCCAGCTGGCAGCGCAGCCTTGCCGATGCACCGACAAAAGGCAACCGCGAGCCGGAGCTGGGCGATGCGCCGCAGGAAATCCAATACGAAGAATGCCTTGCCTGCCAATAAAGGGCATACTCCACTTCAGGGAAAAGGGGCCGTTCGCGGCTCCTTTTTTCATGGGCGTTTCATTTTATAAGGAAGCGGCCTAAGGTTTGTTTTTGAGGAAGTCCGGCAAAGGCGGCAAATTACCGGCATGAAGACGATCGATATTTTTGAGCGGATTATCAGCAGCGGGCGTGCCCTGTTCGCCGTCATAAATACGGGTGACTTTCCAGACGCCCGCCTCTTTTTCGAGCAGCAGAATATCGGTATTGCCGGGCGTTTTTAGCTGCGGCCAGCCATCTAGAGGGATATGGAACCAGCGCATCATAAAGCTTTTGATGGTCGCGCCGTGGCTGACGATCAGGACATCCTCATCTTCCGGTGCGCCGCGTCTTTCGCGATCACGAAAGAATGTATGGATAAAACTGTCCACGCGGCTATAGGCAGCGGCCGGGGCTTCGCCAAGCGGCGGCTGCGCCATAAACGGGCTTCCCTGCTGCACCGCGCGGGAAAACGCAGCAAGCGCCTTGCCGACCTGACGGTGGAAAAAGCCTTTCTGGCTTTCGACATAGGGAAGATAGCCGTAGCTTTGTTCGCCGAGGCGAAGGTCTTCGCGGATCGCCGGCGGCTCTGTGTAGGCATCATCACCAAGACCGGCAAGAACGCCGCGCAAAGTCTGTTTGGTGCGCAAAAACGAGCTGGCCCAGATACGGTGCGGCGCTTCGATGCCGCGTGCGGTAAGGTAATCACGCAAAAAAGCGCCGGCACCCGCCGCCTGCCGCCAGCCCTTATCGGTCAACGGTACGTTCGGGTCGCCATATTGGGCATAGGCACGATAATCAACATTGCCTTCTGATTCGCCGTGTCTGACAAGTATAATGCGCATGGCCGAACCCTAGCCTGAGCGTGCGATAGCGTCAAATAAATTGAATCGCCCACCCGCTTTTTCGCTATTTTTCCGGTACTTAAAAGAAAACAGGAACCAAATGTCCCGTTGATTGTTGGACAGGGTGACAGCAGGAGTGCTCCCTGCTCCTTCGGGAGGCATAGCTGAGAAATATCCTCATAACCTGTTCCGGACAATACCGGCGTAGGGAGCTGTCATTTTCCCTGCGCTTCCTTTTTTAAGGGAGTGCAGGGCTTATTTTGTCGTGAAAAAACTCCGCGCCCCTCTCGACCGACCACCATATCTGGTGTACGATATCATCAGTAAACACAATATGTGCCTAATCTAGTGCATCCCCTTGTTTTTAAAAACGTTTTATTTCGGGCATGATTCATGTGGACGAATCACTTATATGACTCGAAGAAGCCAAAGGGACGTCACTAGACTGAAGGCAATAGGAATCGGTTATATATAAAGGAGTAAACAACATGGCTGACCCAGCATTGAAAAAACCCGACCTTGATGTAGAAAGCAACAAATCGCCCTTGCTGCAAGAGCGCCATGTTTACAAACCGTTCCTGTATGAGTGGTGCTATGAGGCATGGCTGACCCAGCAGCGTATTCACTGGCTGCCGGAAGAAGTGCCGCTGGCCGAAGATGTCCGCGACTGGAAGAAAAACCTGACCCCGGCAGAAAAGAACCTGCTGACCCAGATTTTCCGCTTCTTTACGCAGGCCGACGTTGAAGTGAATAACTGCTATATGAAGCATTACAGTCAGGTTTTCGGCCCGGTTGAAGTACAGATGATGCTCTCGGCTTTCTCCAACATCGAAACCGTCCATATTGCCGCTTATTCGCACCTGCTCGACACAGTCGGCATGCCGGAAATCGAGTATCAGGCCTTCATGAAATACAAGGAAATGAAGGACAAATACGATTACATGCAAAATGCCAGCATGAGCTCTCGCCGTGACATCGCCAAGACCATGGCAATGTTCGGTGCCTTCACTGAAGGCCTGCAGCTCTTTGCATCATTCGCGATCCTGATGAACTTCCCGCGCTTTAACAAAATGAAGGGCATGGGCCAGATTGTCACATGGTCGGTACGCGACGAAACGCTGCACTGCCTGTCAATGATCAAACTGTTCAACACGTTTATTCAGGAAAACCCGGATATCTGGGACGATGAGCTGAAAGCGGAGATTGCCGAAAGCTGCAAAACCATTATCAGCCACGAAGACAAGTTTATTGATCTTGCCTTTGAAATGGGCGAAGTGCAGGGCTTGAAGCCGGAAGACGTAAAAAACTACATTCGCTACATCGGTGATCGCCGCCTGCAGCAGCTCAACCTCGAGCCGGTCTTCCATATCGAGAAGAACCCGCTGCCGTGGATGGACGAAATGCTGAACGGTGCCGAGCACGTCAACTTCTTTGAAAACCGCGCCACCGAATATTCCCGCGCCTCCACACAAGGGTCCTGGGAAGAAGCCTTTAGCGACGATGTTTTCTCCGGTAACTACGCCAAGAAAATCGGTGCTATGGATTTGGTCAGCGGCGCTGACGAAGAAGAAGCCGCCTAATAAGCAGCTTCATAATCACAAAGATTTCAGCAGGGGGCTTTTAGGTCCCCTGTTTCTTTTTAAAGCTTCTTTTTATTAGAGTTTGCGGTCCAGAAACTGTAGACCTTTGGCAACTTTTTCACCAAGTGGAGAGCGGGAAAAATCGGCTAGACGCTCAATTTTCCGTCCCGCAGCCGGATCGATTTGTTCAAACCCTTGCGGCGGGCGCCAGTTCTGCACCTGTTCGGCCAATGGCGGATAATCGGCAAATGTATCGGGATACGGCACGCTGACAAAGGTTCCGCCATTATAGCAGCTAACTCTGGTCTGCCGCGAAGCACGAACCGCGAACTCCGCATACCCCGGTAAATGCCTATCCTGAAAATATTTGTTGAGATACGGCTCCGGCCATTCCAGAAGCTTGTTGACCTCGGAATGGGACGGTATCGGCGGCAGAGCCAGTATTTCCGCTTTTGTCTTATCATCCTCCGGCACAAGCCAGTTAGTATTGTTCTTGCCCTTCCAGCCTTGATGGGTCAGCGGCACAGCAAAACGGAAGCTGATGCTTTCAATATAGCCTTCTGCGTCAATTTTATAGGCAGGCACTTCTGCACCGATGACGCCGGCAACACGTTTCAAATAAGCATGAACCGCGCCTTCAGCATCATGCCGGCGTTGTAGCCAGTTTGCCAAAGTTGATGCCTTACATTTGTCTGTCGCCCGAAAATAGGCGCGCTGTCCGACGCGCAGCTGCATTTTTGAAGATTTAGAAGAATCGGATGAAACAACCGCCTTCCAGATAGCCTGTAAAGTCCGTAACATTGCCCTGCTCTCTTTTTAAAAAAGCATATTAATGTGTTTTGCAAGATTATGTCAATTATCGGCTTGCATGCAGCGCACAAAATTGATAAAGAGGGTGCATGAAAACGAAAGACCATTGGACGATCGAAGAACTGAGCTGGGACAGGCTTGACCCGGAAAAAGTTGATGCCGACCTTTTGAAAGTGGTCAAGGCGGCAGCACTGGTCGAATATAATTCGGAAGCCTATGCCGACTATCTTTGCCGGATTTTCCATGATGACGAACAATTTAAACAAGATGCACGCGACTGGGCGGTCGAGGAAGTCCAGCACGGCAAGGCGCTTGGCGTCTGGGCAGAACGCATCGACCCGAGCTGGAGCCTGGAAAAAGCCATGGCGAAATTCCGCGAAGGGTACGTACCGGAGCATTTCCTGAATAGCGACGCAAATTCTGTGCGCGGATCACGAAGCGGCGAAATGGTCGCGCGCTGCATGGTCGAAACCGGCACTTCGAGTTATTACAGCGCGATCGGCGAAGCAACCGGGGAACCTGTCCTCAAGGAAATCTGCAAACATATCGCCGCAGACGAGTTCAAACATTACAAGCTTTTCTATGACACGCTGAATAAATATCTCGCCAAAGAGGGGCTGTCGCGCTTTAAACGGCTGAAAATCGCCTTAGGCCGGATTGCAGAGAGCGAAGATGACGAACTGTCCTATGCGTTCTTCGCCGCCAATGCCAACGATAATGATCATTACGACCGCAAGACCTATAACAGGGAATATATGCGGCGTGCCTACAGCTATTACCAGTTCAAGCACATGGACCGGGTTGTCGCGATGGTTTTCAAGGCCTGCGGTTTTAAACCGCATACATTGCCGCACAAGCTGGCAACCAAACTGGCTTGGTGGCGCATTGCCGGTGAACGAAACCGTATCAAGAAAATGGCGGCTTAACCGCCCCGACACGCACCGCATTTTCAATTCCGAAACGTTTGCCATTTTGTTGTGTGCAAAATGCGATCTCTATGGTCTGAATCACCTTTTTTTGCTAATATAAAGATGGAACGGTTACCTAGAAGGATCATCCTTGCATCTAAGTATTTTAACCGCACATTCCAGCCTAGCTCAGGCGATTACCTTAAATCGCATCAGCAACTCTCTTTGCCTCCTTACTTCCCTTCCAATCAACCATTTACGACCACACAAGAACCGCATGGCAAATGCGGCAAAGTCTGTACTGCGTTCTCTATTAAGTTCCCCTCTGTGTCCCCTCCCGAACAGGAAAGGAGCCTCTCATGGCTAAAAAGAACCAAACCCGTGGTAAAAAGCAGCGCCCTTCTCACCTCCACCCGGTAAGCGGCAATGTCGTCCATTCTTCCTTCGACGATATGGACTGGCACCCGCTGGACGAGGAAATTGATAACAGCCGAGACAAAAAATTCCTGAAACGCATCAAGCCCCGTTCGGAAGGACAGAAAACCCTGATGCAAGCGATCAAGGAGAAAAACCTGACACTGGCGATGGGGCCGGCCGGTACCGGCAAGACCTATCTGGCAATTTCAGCGGCGGTCGAGGCGCTGGAAGAAGGCTCGGTTGACCGGATCATCCTGTCGCGCCCTGCGATGGAGGCCGGGGAATCGCTCGGTTACCTGCCCGGCGACATGCATGAAAAGATGGCACCTTACCTGCGACCGCTTTATGACGCGCTGGGCGACCGGCTCGGCGGCAAGAAAGTCCGGCAATATATGGATGACGGCACGATCGAGATCGCCCCGGTCGGGTTCATGCGCGGCCGCACGCTGAATAACGCCTTCGTCGTCATTGACGAGGCGCAGAACTGTACCTACACCCAACTTAAGATGCTGCTCTCACGGCTCGGCTGGCACTCAACCATGGTTGTGACCGGCGACCCTGACCAGTCAGACCTGCTGGAAGGCATGTCCGGACTGGCCGAAATCGCCGACAGGCTGGAAGAAGTCGGCAATATCGCCGTTATCAGGCTGCAATCAACCGATATTGTGCGCCATCCGCTGGTCTCGGAAATGCTCGGCGTCTTGTAAAATTTTAGCAACAAGCTCTCTCCCGGGCAGGCCACCTTCATCGGGTGGCCTGCTTTGGTTTAAGGGGGAAAAGTTTGAGTTTGCGCCGCGAAACTGCTATACATAACGCACTCATAAAAATGTGGCCCGTAAGTGATCGAGAGGATCCGAACCATGAACAAACGTATGAAACAAATCGTTATGCTTTGCCTTGTCGGATTTGCACTTGGCACCACATCGGCCTGGATGCAGGTAAATGAAGATAATATGGGCGCCGCCGCTGTCGCCGGCATCGAGCCGGCCGCAGGCAATGCGATGGCCGGTGCGGAAATCGGCGGGTCTTTCACCTTGACCGATCATCATGGCAATGTCGTTACCGATAAGGATTATGCCGATTCATACAAGCTGGTGTTTTTCGGGTTTACCTTCTGCCCGGACGTATGCCCGGCCGGTCTGCAAAAAATCACAACGGCGCTAGACAAGATCGGCAACGATGCCAATCAAATCCAGCCGCTTTTCATTACCGTCGATCCCGCGCGCGATACGCCGGAGGTCATGAAGGAATACGTCGGTATGTTTCACCCGCAATTTGTCGGGCTGACCGGCAGCGCAGAACAGATCAAAGCAGTCGAAAAAGCCTATAAGGTTTATGCCGCAAAAGTTGAAGATCCGGAGCTGAGCGACTACACGATGAACCACTCCTCATATACGTTTTTGATGAGTCCGGATAACCAGCTGATAAGCCTTTTTTCGGCAGACGATTCACCGGAAGAGATGGCAACAGGCATCAAACGCGTCCTGCAAAGCAACTAATCAACCACATTGTTACTATGGTCATCCCCCCTGACAATCTATAGGATGCCGGGGGAGAGGATTTAATGACCGTATTCAGGCGAAGCGCTTTTGTTATTTCTTTCATACTGGCAGCAATAGCGACAGCTTTGCCCGCATACGCCGCCGGATTTTATATTCAGGAACAATCCGTATCAGGCCTTGGCCGCGCGTTTGCGGGATCGGCAGCGCATCCTGTTGATAGCAGCACCATTTACACAAACCCCGCCGGCATGACCTTTCTGCAAGACCCGCAAGGACAGATCGGGGTTCATATATTGCATCCACGTTCGAGCTTTACCGATGACGGCACCAGCGGCGCAACGACAGCAACCGGCGGCGCCGCGGTCGCGCCCGGTAATAACGGCGATGGCGGCAACCCCTATGCGCCGGTCAATCCTGTGCCCAACCTGTTCATTTCCCAGCCTGTCAATGATAGCGAGCTATGGATGGGGCTTGGCCTGACCGCGCCGTTCGGGCTAACGAACAAATATGACGATGGCTGGTTCGGGCGCTATGATTCAACCGAGAGCGACCTTAAAGTCATCGACTTTGCCCCGTCGATCGCCTACCGCGTCAACAATACTTTGTCACTTGGCGGCGGGGTTGATGTGCAATATGTCGATGGTGATTTGCGCCGCGCCATTCCCGATCCGCTTGCAGGCGGGGGGCCAAACCCGGCGAGCGACGGCGAGCTGATCCTGACCGGTGATTCAGTGGCGGTCGGCATTAATGCAGGGCTTCTCTGGCAGCCGCGCCCTGATACACGCATCGGGCTGCATTACCGTTCCGAAGTCAATCACGAGCTAGAGGGCAAACTTAAAGGCACGACGCCTGCAGGCCTTGGGAGCCTCGCTTTTTCCGCAGACGCCCGCGCAGCGGTTGATTTACCGCAGATGGCAACGATTGCGGCCGCACATGATGTTAATGACCGGCTGACACTGCTGACCCACGCCATCTGGTTCGGCTGGGACAGCTTT
>CBDUPU010000043.1:0-13080 GCA_965369185.1 uncultured Rhodospirillales bacterium | reverse complement strand
TAGACTGCTTTGCGTTGTTCATGTCTCAGGAAATTCCGGATTTTATCAAGGGCCTGATTGAGTATAGCTTCTGCCGGGCCGTTATGGCTATCCACCACAATATCTGCCTTTTCATAGACAGGGTAGCGTTTCTCGGCCAGCGCCGTCAGGATTTCCTGCGGATCGCCGTTCTTTAGTAGCGGACGGTTGTCTTTTCGGGAGGTGCGCTCCACCATAACGTCCATTTCAGCACGGAGCCAGATCGTCAGCGTATTCCCCCAAAGCGCTCCTGCTGTCTCTTCGTTCATAATCGCGCCGCCGCCTGTGGCAATCACCGCGACTCCTTCGTCTAAAAGGCGCTGGATAACCCGGCGTTCACCATCACGGAAATAATCCTCGCCGAAACGCTCGAAAATCTCCTCTATGCTCATACCCGCGGCCTGTTCAATCTCGTCATCGGAATCAACAAAGCGCAGCTTCAATGTGTCGGCAAGCAAGCGACCGGTGCGGGTTTTACCCGCGCCCATCATACCGACCAGAACAACCGGACGGTCAAGCAGCCGCCTGATATCTTCTACAATATCGTTATCAACAGAATTCATACTGTGCTTATGCCATGAAGAGCAGGAAAAATACAATCCCGCCGTTGCCTTTTATGTCTATTCTTTCTATATAGAGAGCATTGATTCCTTGCAGAGCCTCTTTGCAAAAATATATGCGATATACACTGGTGTAAGACTATGAAGCTGATGAAACTATTATTTTGCGCTGCTCTCGTTCTGCTGATCGGTGGCTTTGCCTATCTCGCTGTAACGGATGTTCCCGTTTCCCAGAGCCAGATTACGAACACAATCTCAAACGACCGTTTCTTTTAATGGGCGCAACTCTGCTAAAGAACCTTCCGGCCATGCTGGTTATTCTTGGCCTTTGCTCGCCTGCCCTGGCGGCAGAGGACCGTATGGCAGGCGGTTCATCAAAAGCAACAACAGCCATCGTTGCTGAGCCCGTAAAAGCGGCCGATGCTCCCGGCACTCTTGAGGTCAATTACACAATGCTGGAGTCGCACGGTCTACTGTCACGGGCGACTGACGGCGGGCTGGGACGCGATTTGTGGCGCGGCTCCAAGAGATCTAATCTTGTGGAGTGGTTACCCGCCCTGCCCGGAACGGCTCAATACCGCACCTTGCAGGATCTTTCGCGGCGGATATTACTTTCTGCCATTGATGCGGAACTGATCAAAAACGACCTCAAGCCGCAAGCCGGCCAAGACCTGACGACACTGCGCATTGAAAAGCTTATGGATATTGGCGCCTATGAAGAAGCGCTGACGCTATATACACGCCATCCCGACGCGCCGTACCATGAACGCCTGGCCCGCGCCGGATTGTTGGCGGCGTTTTACAGCCAGCAGCCTGCAATTGCCTGTCTGGAGGCACAGACCCTGCAGGAGCGGTTTCAAAAAGATATTTTCTGGCAGCAGCTTGATGGTATTTGCCGCTATATCGTGACCAAGGCGAGGCAAAGCAAGACGGAACGCCCCGATATACCTGACAGCAAGATCTTGCAGAAGCTCGTAAAGGACGATGATTACCGTTTCAAAGTGCGCGCGCCTAGGGATCTGGACGAGCTTACTCCGCTGGAAGTTGCCGTGCTGACGGCGGACAAGCGACTGGATATCAGGAATCTGGACATCTCGCACGCATCAAAATTGCCGCTGCATGTCATTACTCTGCTGATGAACACTCCGACCCTGCCGGACGAATCAAGATTCTCCCTGACGCTGCAGGCAGTAAAGCGCGGCGCCGTACCGGCATCCAGCCTGCAGGAATTTTACAAAACGCAAGGCGAGAAACTTTTCGGACAGGACAAAAAGAAAACCTCCCTTACAGATTATCAGAAACTTGCCGGCTGGAAACGCCCTGTCTATCTGTACCGGGCAGCAACGAACGCAGCGGCCGGGCGCGAGCAGGTCGCCATAATGGAGCAAGCTTTTGATATCGTACAGGATTACGGCACAGCCGCACTGTGGCCTTTCGTCGATATTATTGGGCACCTCAATCCGTCCGATTTGACTCCTGAGGCGATTCGCACAGCATTTAGCGTTTTGCTAGAAACGGGCAGCAAAATAACACCCGAATGGGTAGAATCACGTTTTGCTCAATTAGAAAAAAGTGATCCACCGAAAAAGACTGATTTGCTTCAATATGCCGCCTACCGTATTGACGAATTATCCACAGAGAAAACCCGCCAAGACATTGATTTAGAGACATCTTCCGAAACGCTTGGCCAGGAACAGCTGAAGCTGCTCACTGTTATTTATGAAAAACTTGACACAGGCATAAAATTACATAATATTGGCGACAAAGTGTTTTATGAAAAAGACGGCGGGTTGACTTCCGCAGTCGATTATGTAATGCCATTGAGTGACTTGATGGAATACCTCGAATCTGCGGAACTCGATAAACGTCTGGGTGAGGTAATTTTGTTAAGTTCCATCGTGCTTAGCGATGTACCGCCGGAAAAAATGGATGGTGCGGTATTGAGTGAAGTTATCGATGGTCTATCGACAGTGGGGTTAACAAAGGAAGCCCGATCTTTGGCTCGTGAGGTCGTATTGGGCTTTGATAATATAATAAAAGGAGAAAACTAATGGCACGTCCAGGTCGTCCACCGAAAGAAAAACCAAAGCTTCACCCTTTGGTAGACTCTTTCCTTGATATGCTTACGACGGAGCGCGGCGCAGCTATGAACACACGCCAGGCTTACTGGCGGGATCTGGCTGATTTCAGCCTGCATCTGCGTAGTACCGGCTCTCGGGAAATTGTTGATGCATCTGCTGATGAAATCAAAGCCTACCTTGAAGATCTTGGAAACAAAATCCACACGAAAGGTCAGAACAAAGCTCAGATCGCGACACGCACTGTAGCGCGCCGTCTTTCGGCCCTGCGCCAGTTCTACCGCTATCTGGTATCTGAAAACATTCGTAAGGATGATCCGACCACCTCGATCGAAAGCCCGAAACAGACTCGCACCCTGCCGAAAACGCTGAGTGAAGCCGAAGTCAGCTCGCTGATTAAAACGGCCGGTATGGGCGGCGGCGCTGACAGCGTACGTCTGGTCTGCCTGCTGGAAATGCTGTATGCAACCGGCCTGCGTGTTTCCGAGCTTGTCGGTCTTCCGCTATCTTCTATTGGCGAAGACATGCAGTTCCTTATGGTTGCCGGTAAAGGCGGTCGTGAGCGTATGGTTCCAATTTCCGAGCCGGCACAAAAGGCTCTGAAGTCGTATCTAGACGTTCGCAAGCAATTCATCAGCAGCGATGACAAGGGCACACAAGGCCAGTGGCTGTTCCCGTCACGTACATCGGAAAGCGGCCACCTGACCCGCCAGCGCTTTGCTCAACTGCTGAAAGATCTGGCCGAAGCGGCTCAAATCGATTCGGACCGCGTCAGCCCGCACATTCTACGGCACGCATTTGCTACCCACCTGCTCAGCAACGGTGCTGATCTGCGTTCGGTACAAAAGATGCTTGGTCACGCAGATATTGCGACGACACAGATCTATACGCATATTATTGGCGAGCAGTCGAAGCAGACGGTCGAAGAAAAGCATCCGCTTTCCAAAAAAACCGGTTCTGACAAAGAGTAAGCTGTCGCTTAGGCGCATAATGAATTAAAGAATAGCGAGTAGGGTTTGATTATTCTGCTCGCTATTCTTATACTCCCCCTTTCAACTGACAACGTATGACTGATTATGGCTCAACTTGAATTTGAAAAACCGGTGCTTGAACTAGAGGCGAAGATTGCGGAGCTGCGTAATGTAAGCAACGACGATCATCTGAATATCGCCGATGAGATCGCCCGTATGCAGACGAAAGTGGACCGGTTGCTGGTTCAGACCTACGGTAAGCTGACACCGCAGCAAAAGGTGCAAGTCGCCCGCCATCAAGAGCGCCCGCACTTTACTGACTACATCAAAGGGTTCATTGACGATTTTACGCCGCTTGCAGGTGACCGCCTGTTTGGCGAAGATCATGCCCTGCCCGGCGGTCTGGGGCGTTTCCGCGGCCGTTCCTGCGTCATTCTTGGGCAGGAAAAAGGCAACGATACTGAAAGCCGCATCAAGCATAATTTCGGCATGGCACGTCCGGAAGGCTATCGCAAGGCACAGCGCCTGATGCGTATGGCTGAGCAATTTCAACTGCCTATTATTACGCTGGTTGATACGGCCGGCGCTTATCCCGGCGTTGGGGCAGAGGAACGCGGACAGTCCGAGGCGATTGCAAAATCAATCGAGACTTGCCTGCGCGTAAAAACCCCGATTATCTCCGTCATCATCGGTGAAGGCGGTTCTGGCGGCGCAATTGCGATTGCGGCTGCCGATAAAATTTATATGCTGGAGCACTCGATTTATTCGGTCATCTCGCCAGAAGGCTGCGCGTCTATTCTCTGGCGCAGCGCCTCACACGCGGACGATGCCGCAGCAGCCCTAAAGCTGACAGCGCAAGACCTATACCAACTTAAGCTAATTGACGGCATCATTGCCGAGCCGGTCGGCGGAGCGCACCGCAAGCGCGAAGAAACCATCGAGGCCGTGGCTTGCCAGATCGAAAAAGCGCTCGACAAGCTGACCCCATGGAACGGTGAAGAGCTAAAGAAAAAGCGTCACCAGAAATTCCTGCAGATGGGACGCGCACTCTAGCCCTGCGCGTGTGAAAATTATGAATAGGAAGAACGGCCCTGTTGCGTTGCTGCATGGGGCCGTTTTTTCATCAGGGCAAGCATTTCGCCGTCCATACGCGCCCTTTCAAGCATGTTTCCAAAATCACCGTGCCCTGCTCTGCTGTGCCCGTCTTCGGTTGCAGCGGCGCGATAATAAAGCATCAAGAACACCCGGATGGCGGCTGTCAGTGTCGTGTTAGGATTCTTCCTAAGCTGCACCAAAGAGCAAATATCATGAATTTTGCAATTCTCACGCCGGGCAATAGCGCGTAGTGAATTCCACATTTCCTTTTCAAGCCTAACGGAGGTCCGCCGTCCTAAAACGGTGATGTTTCGGCTGATTAACGTGCTTCTGGATTGCGTGGCTTCGATGTCAAACTTACCCATTACGATACTCCTTACTCAGACCTATAACCTTTGGAATAGATCACAACCTATACGAGCTATGCTATCGTATATTGATAAATTTACAACCCTTAATTGATTTTAATTTTCAACCTCGCGCTGTTTCGTCAGGTGCCCGAGCGTTGATTGACAAGGCGTGCGGCCTATAGGGCAGCGCTTCGTCAAGCAGCTCATTAATCATACGATGGCGTGCAATGCGGGACATACCATCAAAGCGTTCTGCAACGATGACAATGCGAAAATGACTTTCGCCGGTACCATCGTCACCAGCATGGCCGGCATGCAGGTGACTTTCATTTATTACCTCAAGCGACTCCGGCTGTATTGCCTCATGCAAAATTTGTTCTATTTGCTTAGAAATTCCCATATATTGCCCCCCTTTCTGGAACTTGTGTATGCGGGCTTTAGATATCATAATAAAAAGATAATGCCGAAGATTGATTTAAAACCAAATTCAGCTGAATTTGCAGACGAAAATAGTCAGAGCAATCTGAACAAGAACGTGTGCGATATGCCGGGCTGTCCGCAAAATGCGGAATTTCGTGCGCCAAAAGATCGCAGCTTAAGCGGCTATTACAATTTCTGTCTGGAACACGTTACTGACTATAACAAGGCATGGAATTATTTTTCCGGCATGGGACAGGCAGATATCGAAGATCATATCCTGCGCAGCTCCTTGTGGGACCGTCCGACCTGGCGCTACGACTCGTTCAAGGACATGGAGACCAACCTTAAAAACCGGGCATGGCAATATTACCACTTCACAGAGAAGAAACCGGAAAGCGAACAGCGGCGAGACATGCCCTTCGCGCGCAATACACCGGAGTATGAAGCCATGGCGATTATGGGACTGGAGCCTCCTTTGAGCCTTCAGGGAATCAAGTCTCGATATAAGGAGCTTGCAAAAAAGCACCACCCCGACATCAATCCTGGCGACAAGAAGTCCGAGGAGCTTCTCAAAAGCATCAATATGGCCTATACAGTATTGAAGCTGGCATATGAGAAGTACGAGAAATTAGATGAGCGATAAAAACGAACAAAAAGCCGTAGAGCAGGGTTCTGAAAGCAAAAGAGCGCGTGAGCAAACCGCCGGCTCGTTTGATGTCACCTCTTTGATGCATAATAACGCGCGCTATACAACCATCCCGGATACGAAGTTCGATGCGCGTGAAACGTTCGGGCTGGATATTGACTGGAAAGTTCCCGGCTTTAGCTATGAACACCCCAACGTGCCGGAAATAGACAAAAGCTATCAGTTTGACCATGACACGACACTGGCGATTCTTGCCGGTTTTGCGCATAACCGCCGCGTCATGATTCAGGGGTATCACGGCACCGGTAAATCAACCCATATCGAACAAGTTGCCGCACGCCTAAACTGGCCGTGCGTACGTATCAACCTCGACAGTCACGTCAGCCGTATTGACCTGCTCGGCAAGGACATGATCGTGCTAAAAGAAGGCAAACAGATCACCGAATACAAGCAAGGCCTGCTGCCATGGGCGCTGCAAAACCCTGTGGCACTGGTCTTTGATGAATACGATGCCGGGCGCCCGGACGTAATGTTCGTGATCCAGCGCGTACTGGAATCCGAAGGGAAGCTAACCCTTCTCGACCAGAATACTGTGATCCGCCCTCACCCGGCATTCCGTATGTTTGCCACGGCGAACACGATCGGCTTGGGCGATACGACTGGCCTGTATCATGGTTCACAGCAGCTTAACCAGGCACAGCTCGACCGCTGGAATATTGTCGTGACGCTCAACTATCTGGAGCATGACGAAGAAGTCGGCATCATGCTGTCAAAATATCCGGAAATGGATAATGGCGAAGGCCGCGAGGAAATTGATGCTATGGTGCGGCTTGCCGACATGACGCGGCAGGGCTTTATCAATGGCGACCTTTCGACTGTAATGTCACCGCGGACGGTTCTGAGCTGGATTGAAAATCTGCGAATCTTCACCGACCGCGAGTTCGCCTTCCGCCTCAGCTTTCTGAATAAATGCGACGAAGCCGAACGCTCAACCGTCGCCGAATATTACCAGCGCTGCTTTGGTGTAGAGATCGGCTAACAAAACCGGATTAAAGGAAGACGCTTAGCCTGGTACAGGTGCAAAACGGTCTTGCAACAGGGCTTTTTTGCAATTCTCAGCCGGTAAAACAAATTGCGGCGCCTGCTGTCCCTTCGCTATTTCATTATATTTTTTATTCAGGCGCGTCTGTAAAGCGTCCAGATATCTGCAATTGTCATACGCGTCAAAAGTATTTTGGCGAAGCTCATCTTGATCTTGCTTCAAAATTATTTGGGAGACTTTGTCTTTTTCCGCCTGAACGTTAAGTATAACCGCGAATATAAAACCAAAGACAGTTCCTACCGCAATTCCCGCTCCGTATGCAACCTTGTCCATTATCGCACCGCCTTACATTATGTTAAAGTCAGCTGTTTTTAACTTAAAACCGCGCGGCGTGTCAACCATCGTGAAAATTAGGCTTGTTTCTTATGGAGCAATCTTTACCTTAATTTTTAAATGAAGGACAAACACTCGCAACAGCTAGAAAAATTCAAAAGCGCGACGGCAGCAACGTTGCGGGCAATGGCACGGCAAAAAGACCTTGATGTCAGCTTTGCCGCAGGCGAAAGTCCGGTTGCAAAACCAACAGGCATGGCACGCCTGCCGCTGCCCGATCGCGACATGAGCAAAGAAAGCACCGCGCTTGTTCGCGGCAGCGCCGATGCCCGCGCTTTAAGGATGCACCACCATGACCCTTCTCTGCACATTGAGAACGCCCCGCTCGACTTAACGGCTCAGGCCGCGTTCGATGCGCTCGAGCAAGCGCGGGTCGAAGCCAAGGGATCTACGGAACTGCGCGGCGTCGCCAAGAACCTTCAGGTGACTTTGGAAGAAAAATGCCGCCGCCTTGGCCTGAATAATGTTGCCAGCCGCGAGGAATGCAATCTGGCCGATGCGCTGCATGTTCTTGCCCGCACCGCACTCACAGGAGAAACCCCGCCGCCGTCGGGCGAGAAGATGATTGCCCTGTGGCAGCCGTGGCTGGAAGAAAAGCTTGGCGCTGAAGGGCTGGCGCAATTACGCCCGGCGCTTGGCGACCAGAAGGCGTTTGCGGAGCTTGCCCGCACCCTGATCGGTCAGATGGATATTGATCTTGGTGAAGACCATTCACCGCAACGTTCTGACGAGACCGATCACGACGAAGATTCTGAACAGACCGGCGAAGAAGAACAAGAGGAAGAAAACGAAGAACAGGCCGATGCCGATACAGGCAGCGAAGGAAACGATGATTCGGAAAGCGCGGAAGATTCCGGTGAAGCCGCGCAGGAAAATACCGAGGACATGCCGGACGAGCTGGAACAAACAGAAACGCAGACCGAGACCGAGCCGCCACGCGGCAAAAGGCCGGAGGGCTATATTCCGGGGCCGGACAGCTCTTACACGATTTATACAACGCAGTATGACGAAACGATCAAAGCAGAAGACCTTGCCGAACAGGAAGAGCTGGAAAGGCTACGCGCCATGCTCGACCAGCAGCTCTCCCACCTGCAAAGCGTTACAACAAAACTGGCAAACCGGCTGCAGCGCAAATTGATGGCGCAGCAGCAGCGATCATGGCAATTCGATCTTGAAGAGGGCGCGCTTGATACTGGCCGCCTTGCCCGTATTGTCGCCAACCCGACGGTACCGCTTGTGTACAAGCAAGAGCAGCAGACCGAGTTTCGCGACACCGTCGTTACGCTGCTGATCGATAATTCCGGCTCTATGCGCGGACGACCGATTGCCATTGCCGCCATGTGTACAGATATGCTGGCCCGTACGCTGGAGCGATGCGGCGTAAAGGTGGAAATTCTAGGCTTTACGACACGGGCGTGGAAAGGCGGCAAGGCTCGCGATTTATGGATTCAGAATAACCGCCCTTCCCATCCCGGCCGGCTCAACGATTTGCGCCATATCATTTACAAACAGGCCGATGCGCCATGGCGCCGCACACGCAAGAATCTAGGCCTGATGCTCAAGGAAGGTCTGCTGAAAGAAAATATCGACGGCGAAGCGCTGGTCTGGGCGTATAACCGGCTGGCAGCACGGGGCGAACAGCGCAAAATCCTGATGGTGATTTCCGACGGCGCGCCGGTCGATGATTCAACCCTGTCGGTTAATCCGTCCAACATACTTGAGCGTGATTTGCGCAACGTCATTAACTGGATCGAAGAAATCTCGGCAGTCGAATTGACCGCGATCGGGATTGGCCATGACGTAACACGCTATTACCAAAAAGCGCTAACGATAGCCGATGCCGATGAACTGGCCGGTGCATTGATCGGCCAGATCGAAGAATTGTTCGATGAGAAAAAGAACCGCTCTGGAAGATGCTGATCAGCTCGGATCCGGCACAGGAAAGTCGGGCTTTTTGTCCAGCATCGCCAGCGCCCGGTAATATTCGTCAATTCCGGCGACCTCAACGCTGATTTTCTGCCGCATGCCTCTTGTGACCTCGCCGAAAAACGATTTCAGTCCCGGCTGCTGATTGTTGCTGTCCTTCAGGTTGCGCGCAACCGCCCAGACGCGTCCCGGCTCGGAATATATGCCATCAGGGCCGGCAGTAAAGCCGCTTGAGACCAGATTTTTCTGATACTGCTCATAAATTTCCGGGCTTTCGTTCAGGATTGCAAAGGCATTAATGGTGACACCAAGGTCAACCAGTTCTTTGCGCTCTGCGGCATAACCGGTTTCGACGCCGTCGCTGAAGACATCAAGAATACGCCGCTCCGTTACCGGCCAGGGAGAGTTCAGATAGAGCGCTTTGCTTAGCCGCATCATCGGCTCGAATTCGGTGCCGCCAGTGCGCAGACGCGGCAGGGTTCTAATCTCCTGAGCCAGCATATCCAACTTGTCCGGTGCCGGTGAAGAGTCCGGCTGCCCCGGCAAATAAGGCTTATCATTGATTTGTTCGCCGCGGATATCGACCCATGGAATGCGCACGGCTGTACGACCGTCAAAATCAAGCACGGCAACCGCAATCGACTGTTCCCCGCCTTTATACTTAATCACGCTGCGCACAACATCGGAATTCAGCGCCTGTGCCGTTGCTTCAAGCTGGATGGAGAATTCCTCGTTGGTCATCGAGCCACTGCTGTCCATGGCGAGTACCAGCTGAACCCCAACCGGCGCAACGCTGTCAGAAGCAAGCGTATGGTGACGGTAACTGATCTCGGGGGTCGCCGCGTCGTTCTGCTCGGCGTAAACCGGCGCCGGGCCGAAGCTTAAGGACGAGGCGAGCGCGACGGCTGCTGAAGCTGCCGCAACGGTTTTGAATGTTTTTGATAAGAAGCCCTGTTTGTGTGCCATCTTTATATTCCCTGCTCTTTTATGCCGTTTAGTTTGCATAAATAAGCCCATCGGTCAAACAATTATTTGACAGAATACAGCGTCCAAACAAATTAGCGTACTGGATTCGGCACCGAATTTTCCTGTTTCAGCCCCAGCCTTTCTATTGTCTTTGAGTAATCACTGGTTCCAGCAATCTCGACACTGATCTTTTGCCGCATCCCTCTTGTAACTTCGCCGAAAAATGACTTCAGGCCGGGCTGTGTATTGCCCTTCTCCTGAAGATTGCGCGCAACAGCCCAGATACGGCCCGGTTCGGAGTAAATGCCGTCAGGGCCAAGCCGGAATTCTCTGGTAACGAGAAAATCATAGAAGAATTTCTCGACGTCCGGCTCTTCATTAACGATGGCGAAAGCGTTGATCGTAACCCCCAAAGAGGCCAGATCTTCGCGCGGCCTGTCCATAAGCCAGGGCATACTCGGGCCATCGCCAAAAACGTCCAGCACCCTGCGCTCTGTTACGCCCCAGGGGCAAGCCAGAAAGAGCTTCTTGCCAAGATCCATGGCTTCATTAAGGAAGGTGCCGCCAGTGCCGCGGCGTGGCAAATTCCTGATTTCATGGGCGAGCATGTCGAGCTTGTCCGGCGCGGTAGAGCTTTTGCGCTGTCCGGGCAGATAAGGTCTGTCGTTAATCTCTTCGGCGCGGATATCGACCCATGGCACCCTCACCTGCGCATTTCCGTCAAAATCAAGGACAGCTACAGCAACAGATTTATCGCCGGACTTATACTTGATGGCGTTACGGACGACCTCTGAATTCAGCGCGGTTGCGGTTGCCTGCAACTCAATAGCGAATTCCTCATTGGACATTGAACCGCTTGTGTCCATCGCCAGCACAAGATGAATCCCCACGGGCTCAGTGCTTTCAGATGCCAGTGTCGCGTGCTTGTATATATGCGCGGCATTTTGCGGCTGCTCCGGCGGCGTTTGCGCAACCGTGTCCGAAGGTACGCCGACCATCAGCGATGCGGCCAGCATGGCCGAAGCCGACATGGCTGCAACGGACTTGAACGCCTTTGATAAGGCCGATTTTTTAGCCATTATTATGTTCCCTGCTCTTTGAATTTCCAGAACTTTGCATATTATCCAAAAACCGTCAAACGATTTATCAGCGCGGTACTTGCGTTGCGACGCGAAAGATAATACTGGTTTTTATTGGCCAATCTCAAAAAACCAAGAAACGATGTCCAGTTCAGAAAAAACAGAAAAGAAAGTATATAAACCGAAGCCTGTAAGCGGCTTTCCGGAATGGCTTCCCGAAGTAAGACGGGTGGAGCAGCAATGGTTTGACCATATCCGGCGCGTGTTTGAATCTTACGGTTTCTGTTCAATTGAAACACCGTCAGTAGAAGAAATCGACGTCATCAGCGCCAAAGGCGAAGTCGATAAGGAAATCTATGTGCTGGAGCGGCTGCACAAAGAAGAAGACGATGACAGCGAAGCCCGCCTCGCCCTGCATTTCGACCAGACCGTGCCGCTGGCGCGCTATGTGGCGCAGCACTTTAACGATCTTGTCTTCCCGTTCAAACGCTACCAAATGCAACGCGTCTGGCGCGGCGAACGCCCTCAGGCAGGACGCTTCCGCGAATTCTACCAATGCGACATCGACGTCATTAACGTCGATTCCCTCCCCCTGCACTTTGATGCGGAGATGCCGGCAATCATTTGGGAAGTGTTGAGTGCGCTGCCGGGGATGGAGGACGAGAAAATCCAGTTACGGATTAGTAACAGGAAGATCTTGATCGGTCTCTGCGAAGCGCTGGGGATTGAGAATGTCGCTGAAGTCACACGCATCGTCGACAAGTTGGAGAAAATTGGAAAAGATGAGGTCGGCAAGCAACTTGATCAGCTAGGCCTGACAATAGACCAATATTCCCTCATATTGGGACTTGCCCAAAAGAAAGCAAATAACTCCAAAGAGCTTATGGAGTATGCGAAGCAAGCCGAAAATGTCGGAAAATCAAACGAGACCTTTGTTTCCGGAATAGAGGAGCTCGCCTTCGCGCTAGACCAACTGTCCCACCTCCCCGAAGGCGCAGTCGTCGCCGACCTTTCCATCGTCCGCGGCCTCGATTACTACACTGGCACGGTTTATGAAACTGTGTTTGTCGATGATCCGGGCTACGGCTCTATCTGTTCCGGCGGGCGGTATGATGATCTTGCCGGCCAGTATATTAACAAGGCCTTGCCTGGCGTTGGCATCTCGATCGGGTTTTCACGGCTGTTTGACCGGCTGCGTCAACAAGGCAAGTTTGATGTTACGCGCAAATCGGCCGCTGACATTCTTATGGTGCTGCCGAACGAAGATCAGCGCGCAGCCGCTTCCGAAGCTGCACGGACGCTGCGGGAGCGCGGCTATAATGTCGAGATGTACCACGCGCCGCAAAAGATCAAGAAGCAGATGTCTTATGCCGAGCGCAAGGGCATTCCCTATGTCTGGTTCCCCCCGTTTGAAGCCGGGTTGGAGCATGAAGTAAAATGTATGGATACGGGCGCGCAGGCCAAAGCCGACCCCGCCAATTGGAACAAACCCGAAAAGGAAGATCAAAATGCGGCAGTTGCTTAGCGTACTATTCG